>DASWIF010000030.1 GCA_036397795.1 Candidatus Saccharimonadales bacterium | reverse complement strand
TAACACGATGTCAAAGGCACCGGTTTGTTGCCAGTTAGCCGTCAAATTACCCAAAGCAATGGTCGGCGTACCGCCCTCGCTGGCCGAGCTACCGGAGATACCGTTGCCGTTAGTTATGGTAGCGACATAGTTGCCGGTGGTGTCGGTGCCAAGCGCTACTGAGTCGGCTTGGATAGTGGTCGTGCCGGTAGCGTCGACTACTACGTCACCACTAAAAGACACAAATGTTGGTACGTTTGAGCCGTTGGCTACTAATACCTGGCCGGGCGTGCCAGCCGCCGTAACCAAAAGCGCCCCCGCGCCGTTACCATAAATAAGGCCGTTAGAGGTAAAGGTCGAAGCTCCCGTCCCGCCGTTAGCTACCGTCAGATCGTTTGTCAGAGTTAGCGTGTCAATTGTCACCGCGCTCGGTAGGCCAACCGTAATCGTATCAATTGTGTCATCACTAACGTCGATTTCATTTGCCGTACCGACCAAATTCAAAGCTCCGCTAAGGCCCCGTAATGAGGTCACGCTGGCCCCGCTGCCGTCGTCCGGATCACAAGCCCAGGCCGCGCCATTCCACTCCAGTACATCGCCGCCCGAACAACCGTTTTGTCCAATATCAATTAGGCTTATCGTGCCATCGGTTATTTCGACTGAATCGATCGAAGCACCGAAGGCATTTTGCAAACTAACCGAGCCACCCAAACTGACTAATCCGCCACCGCTCAGACCAAGGCCGGCCGTGATTGTAATCGAGCTGTTAGCGAGATCGATATTGGCTACCGTGCCATCGCTGATTTCCGAGCCGTCGATGCTGGGTCCGAGCAACGAGACATTAGCCGATAAGGCATTATCATCGACGCTGCCAAGTGGTCCAATAGTGATGCTGTCGCTCACTTCCAAATCGTCAATGGTTTGACCGAGCAGTGATACCTCGCCTGATATATTCGGAAAACTAATACTGTTGTCCGTCGTCGGATTATTTATTACAAAGGTGGTTTCAAAGGCGTCTGCCACAGTACCCTCAAAGACAAATGGCGAGCCGCCTTGAATCGTCCCGTTAACCATAACGGCATCGGCCAGGCCATCACCCAGCGTGCTCGCACCGTTGACTATGAGATTTGCCGTCAAACTAAGACCGGTAAAAGTCGGGCTGGAAGCAACCGCGATGTCCTGCGGGGTAGATAACGTTATGGTACTCCCACCGCTGTTAACAATTATCTGGTTTGCCGTACCGTTAAGGTCTAGTGCCCCTGTTAAACTATTCAGGGCGGTAACACCCCCTCCGCCGCCAGGCAAGGCTAAGGTGCTGGCGCTGGTTATGCGGCCGTCGCTGTCGACCGTGAAAATCGGATAATCAGAGCCGTTACCGTAAGTTCCAGCTGTTACCCCGGAAGCTACCAACTCGCCGCTTCCGACAGTATTTGAGCCTAGGTTTGTCGCTCCGCTAGCAGTTAGGCTAATGTCGCCTGAAATTGTTTTAAATATTGGTACCCCGCCGCTTGACCCAACCAGTACTTGTCCCCCCACTGGGGCCGCCGTAGCCTGGATTGGACCGCTGCCGTTACCGAGCAGTACGCCGTTATCAGTCAAGTTGGTAACGTTGACTGCTACCGGTAGGCTGATGTCATCGGGTAAATCGGCTGACGTTAAAAATCCGCAATCCTGACCGATATAACAGATTTCGAGGTCGCCAACTACTGAAGCTAGGCTGACGAACTGATCGCCGTCAAAGTAATTTAAGCTATTTTGGACTTCGTCATAATAAATTGTCCCGATGTCTGGGTTTTGCGGCTGCGAGCCGGGTACGATAGTTATCGCCTGATTGGCGGTTAGTTGGCCGTTTATCACCAGTTGATTGGCCCGGTTGATGGTTATGCTTGATCCGTCGGGCAGAGATTCCAACTGCTCAATCGTCAGCTGAGTGATCTGTTCGAACGCTTGCGGGCCATCAGTATTATTTACGTCGCCGGAGTTGTAGCGCCAAATCCCCAATAAAAACACCGCCAGCATCACCGCCAAGACCGGTAAGATACCAAGTAGCAGAACACGCCGCCGGTTGTGCCTCAGCAAAGCCTCGGGATTATCGTTATCCATAACCCGCCTTTAGACACGAGCCAAGCTGATGGACGTTGGCTAGCCCACTAGCTAAAAGCCTTGCTGCCGTTGGTGTGGACATTTTTTGTTTTTATTTTGGTGTCTAGAGAGAAGTTTATCGTTTTTGTTTTTAAATCTTCTAGACGACTAACAGTATATACGCAATTACCGATCCAATCAAAACTAAACTAACAGATACGCCGGAGACTTGCAGCAAGCTGGTGAAAATTGACCCGGACGCTAAGGGGTTACGCCCCAATGAAATAAAACTGCCTCTGATTGCATTGGCTAAAAACACACCGCTAATGATCACACTTAGGGCAAATAATCCGCTGGCTACCAATACCCGGGCGAAGGGCACCGTTTTGCCGGCAATTTTGCTAGCGAGGATCTCTATACCGGAAAGACCTCCGGTAGGGTTCGGGCCGGCTTCTCGATCAAATAGCCTGATCTTGATCAGGCCAACTCGAGCCGTTTTCTCCCCCGATGGCGTCGGTACGTCCTCGATGTCTTGAGCGATACTTTCCTGGTTGAAATCTTCCAGGGCAATTCCTAGAAGCTTTTGTTTATCTTCTTCGTTGGCCTTCATTCCTACCCCTGATAGCCACGAGGTACCGACAAAGTCGCCTGCCTTGATATCGCCGTTTAAATCAGACACGTAAGCGGCGACTTCCCCGGCGATTGCCACCTGAATATCGGCCTGGGCGTAGTTAACATTGATTAAACTATCGCCACTGTTAGACACTACACCGGTCAGATACTGGTTATTGGTTAGATTAGCTAGAGCAATATTAGCCGGATCCTCCTGGTTAACGCTCACCAACATACCTTCGGCCAGATTCCCGGTGTTTAAAAACCCCTCGCTAATAAAGGCCGCTCGCGATACTTGTGACCAAGACAGTAAGCATAACAGCGTAAAAATCGATGTAATAATTACACGAACGAGCCAACTATAAGAGGTGTTGCTGGTTTTTATGCTTCCGGTGATATGTGCGGCCGAGTAATTCATTGCTGACTCTATTTTACTACTTATGTTGGTATCTCTTACCATGAATAGCCTCCGCTTTGGCCTTCCCGAAACGACCGGCCATGCCTTAAAAGCTGGCCGGTTTGGCTGGAGATGAAGTTATCTAAACTTAAACTTAAGGGACTAGCGCCGGATTCAGTCTGGTAAAGCCGGAAATATATCCAATAATAGGCGCTCTCGGCTTGATAGTATTCGCTGACTGTACCGCTTGGCGATCCAGAGATAGAACAGTTAGCGCTGGAACAGTCGGAGGAAGCCGAATCGGTCGTAATTGTTTCCCAGGCATTGGTGCCGCCAAAGCGGTAGGCCTGGAGTACCACACTGTTAGTGCTAGGGGCTACGCTACTGAGGTAGAAGGCGCTAGCCGATGGTAAAACCGAGTTTGAAGTAAATCGGACGGCAAAAACATAGTTCGGGTTTGCCCCGATAGCGGCCGTAATACCATCGGTTAAACCATCGGTTCTAAAGACTCCGCAGTAGCCTTTATCAGTGCTAGAAACACAGTTACCTTCAATATTTGTATGCGGCGAACGCCCTGGGTCTAGCAGATAAGACGCGTGGCCGACAGTCGAACTTAGGCTATCATCCGCACCTTTGGAGTAAATATAGTGGTTGTCGTCCACCGACTCAGCCGTAGTTAGCGTCGGATAACTGGTGATCGAACTAATTCCCCGCCAACTGGAACGGGACGGGTTGAGCCCGTCCTCGGTCGCCAACAAAAACCGATAGGTAACCGCGCCGGCCGCTTGGGCGGTATCTACGATGTAGGCGATTTCCGTACATTGAACAGTAGTCGTACCGTCCGGCAGTGTTAGGCTGGTAATTTCGTCGGCCTCAGTAAACAAGCCGTTATTCCAAGTAGCTCCCGCCGTCAAACAATCGGCATCATCCCGACTAGTAGTGTCGGTGGTTGAGGTCATATCGGAGTGAGATTCGCTCAAGCTGTCGCCCGTCGTCTTATCCGGACTTAAGCCGCCACTAAATTCACCGCTTTTGGCAAACTCAGCCAGAATCACATCGTCTCCGCCCGACTCATCGCTGTTGGTAATTATCCAGCCCTTACCGTCCGGGCCAAAGGCGATTTGGCTCCGCACAAAGTCGTCGGCCTCGCCTCCGTCGATAATCGTTTCGCACTGCCAGGCGTCGGAGCCGCCGGTATCGTCGAAGCCGTCGCAGTTGCCGCCGCTGCCGACGTATCTGGCGACAACCAAGTCGTCTTGGCCGCTAGCTTCGCCATTATTAAACGACACCCAGGGCACACCGGCGGCGTCAAACGCTAACGAGGTTCCGATTATATCGTGGCCATTGTCGCCATTTACCACCAAGGTGCACTGCCAGGCGTCGGAACCGCCGGTATCGTCAAAGCCGTCGCAGTTGCCGCCGCTGCCGACAAAATTCGCCACGATTAAATCGTCATTACTCGTGGCCGGCAAATTATCGTTATGGAATGAGACCCACGGCGCGCCGTCAGGCGCTATCGCTAGGCTGATGAACTCGGCTTCGTTGGTGGTGTCATCTGAATCCGAACCGTCATAGACCATCGTGCACTGCCAGGCGTCGGAGCCGCCCGCTCCGTCGAAGCCGTCGCAGTTGCCGCCGCTGCCGACACGTTGCGCCACAATCAAATCCTGATCGCCCAGATTGACCTGATCCGGAAAAGCGATAATCGGATTGTCGTCTTGATCGATCACGATTGTGCTACTTCTAATCGCAGCCGCCGTGCTGGTTTCATCAAACACAGTGGTACACTGCCAGGCGTCGGAGCCGCCAACACCGTCAAAGCCGTCGCAGTTACCGCCGCTGCCGACGTATTCCGCGACTACCGTGTCATAGGCTGATGATTCAACGTTATGAAACGCCACGTAGGGTTTGCCGGTGCTGTCAATCGCAATTGACGGCCAACGGGCATCGTCATCATCGGCGCCGTCAAACACCAAGGTGCACTGCCAAGCGTCGGAACCGGCAGTTCCCTCAACCGAGTCGCAGTTACCACCACTGCCGACGTAGTTAGCTACATACAACTCATCGTTACCGTTACCGTTAAAATAGGCGATGTAAATATCGCTGCCATGCGCCGCCATGCTGACTTCGGCCGCGTCAAAGGTATTAGTTCCGTCGTGCACGATTGTACACTCCCAGGCGTCGGAGCCGCCGTTATCGTCGATCGTATCGCAGTCCCCACCGCTGCCGACGTACTCGGCAAATATCAAGTCGTCACCGCCGGCATCATCGTTATGCCAGGCCAAATATGGCGTCGCGTCCGAACCGAATGCAAGAGACGAATAGAACCCATCAATCGTATCCGCGCCGTCAAAAATTGTCGTGCAGTCCCAATTAGTCGAACCAATGGACGCCGCGTCAAAGGAGTCGCAGTCTCCAGCAGTCGTATCACCTAAGTTGGCGCCGACCTTAGTCCAATATCCGTCGCCGCGGTCATAAAACAAACCGATGTCGCTATCAACCGCCTCGCCGTCATTATCAATCTGAGCTCTTAGAGTCAGCCGGTTGCCTCGTCTGACATCAGTCAAGGCCGTATTGGCCGCGGCTAGTTGGGTATTAATATCGGCGCTGGCGCCGTCGTCGTTCTCCCAAATATAGGCTTTCTGGGTCAGATTTTCAGTGGTTGGTCCCCCGCCCCCGCCGCCGGCATTTTGAATGCCAGCAAAGTCCGCTACTTGGATCCAGAAAACGTGGTTGTTCACCGCGTAAGATACGTCGTACTTGAGAGTAGTATCAGCCGTTATCCGGGGGAACCAAGAGCCGTTAGAAGAAAAAGCTGTACCAGTACCACTACTGGTAGCCCAGATTTGCGGTACCCGATAGCCTTCTGTATATCTTAGGGTGGAACTGGAATTATCGTATGACTCGCTATCGGTGGCACCATCCACCGTCGTGGTCTGGGTCAATCCAGTAGAAGCGTCCGTCAAAAAGCGATAATCAGTTACCAAATCATCATGCGTCAAAACGTAGACAGTGTCTCGGCGATTAGTGCCGGTCTGCTCGGAGCCCAACGCTACCGTGGATTCGGAGGCGTTTTGATTAACGCCGTCGCCCAAGGTTACGAGCTTGCCAAACGAGCCCTGGCCAAGACCATTGCCCTCCGACGTTCCGGCTGATTTCCATACCCATGTGTTGGCCCTATCAACAGTTGTAATCGAGTTAGTGGTGTACTCGCCGGTTATATCGGCTCCGTTGCCACCGGCATCCCAATCCACGAAATTCGATTCCTGCACCGTCCACTCGCTGCCCCATTCAACTATATAAACCTCGATATCGGCCGCTACCGGGGCGGTGCTAGTCCCGCCGTAGCGCTCGATAGTGATTTGATTGGTGCTGGATTTATAGACTCTAGTTCCTAATGTCACCGCATAACTGGTGCTGCTGCTGTCTGACGTGCTGATACCGCCGCCCCAACGTCCGCCAAATGGTACGGTTTGGCTGCTGTGGTTGCCCGACAACGTATCGGTCACAGTCTGCAGTGTGTTGGCGCTGCCTGCTCCCAAGCTGACGTGGCGGACCTCGCTTAAGACAAACCCTTTGCTCGCACAGGCGTCTAGACATTCGACGACCGTAATCGCTCCGGTCCACTCGTTGCCCGAACTTCCTCTCGTCAATTCGAGCTCGTCATCGTTTGACGTGGAAGAGGAAAAATTGCCGTAAGGGTCCATAGTAACTCGGGGCGAGTCGACATTACCCCCCCGGTTACCGGTTGAGCCCGTGCCCCCATTAATCATGACAAAATAATCCTCAGACAGTGTATTGTTAAGCGTCATCGTCACGGTAGCATTTGTAAAAGTTGTGCCCTCGAACTCATAGGTCGTAACGCGGAAAACATCATTCGCGCCGGCGCTCGTCAGCAGTAATCTCATCAAACCAATTGGCACGGCCATTAACACTATAACCAACTCGACCGCGTCTAATCGGCGTCTGGAAACACCCCGGCTTAGCTGGTAGCGGATTTTCTTACGACCTGACAGCTTGCCCATAATCAGTTTTATCCTGCCCACTTTAATTCGCATATTGGAACTCAAATTCGCCTAATAATAGGTTGCTAGCAGTTGATGTGGTCGATAACTTGAAAACAAAAGTGATGATGTCGCCCGCAGCGAAGGCACAAGTACTTAGACTCGAAGCGGCTTCTTGCTCCCAGACTCCGGCGCTGGCGCCGTTAAACGCCGCCGAGAAGCATTGAGTTTCGTCCTGATCATAAAGCTCCCAAGTCGTCTGGGCATTAGTCGTTGCCCCGTCCGGATCGCTATGCCAGAACTTGAAGGTGCTGGCGGCGCCGATTGACGCGAAGTCGCTCGGAATCTGAACATTGACGATGATGTCATAGTCCTGGGCGGACGCCTGGCCGGTACTCCATTGGTAGTAGTTATGCTTTTCGCCTTGGGCCATGCTTAAGGCATTAACGAAATCGGCCGTCATCGTGCCAGTGTTATTACTGCCATCGGCGTGCAATAACCCGCCCGAAAATTCCGGTATTCTGCCCATCGTTACGACCGAGCCGGTGTCAATACAATCAGTCCAGCCGCTGTTTTCAAAGCAGCGGAACTTGTTATCGGTTGAGTTATAATAGATGGCCCCATTAACTCCTGTCGGATCGGCCGTCGAGCTATCCACCACCAGCACGGTCGTACTCGTACCCGTTCCGGTGGCATTACCGATTACTACCCGATTATTTGACGTATCGGCCGAGAATAAAGTATCCGCCCCGGTGGCATTTTGGATTTCAAAGGCGGTCGTGCCGTTGGTTGAACTAACGTAGGTAAGATCACCGTTATCCGCCAGAGTTAGGACCGGCGTGCCATTATCCTGAATGACAAAGTCCCCTGTGCTAGCGAGGTTATAGGTCACATTGCTGCTGCCATTATTAGTGATTGTCATCGCCGGGTTATCAGTCCCGTCAAGCGTCAGCTCGAATCCGCCGGTATCGGACAGGGTTAAGAACGCACTAGACGCATCCTGGAAAATGATGTCGCCGCTACCTTGCATGTCAAACACCAAATTCGGATTGTTAGTAGCTGAAAGTTCAAATTCCAGACCACCGGTTTGACCCTGGGCAGCGTCGATAGTTATCTTCGACGGTGTGGCACCGAAATTATTATAGGCGTCGTCAAGTGTCGGCGTTCCCGTTCCCACATCATCATCAGTACAACTAATGACGCCGGAGGAGTTGGCGGTTAGAGCGCCGCCGTTGGCGTTGGCCGAGCAGTTATAGCCGGATAGGGTTAGGATACCAGCCGTAGTAACACTAATCCTGGTACTGGTGTGACTGATTA
>DASWIF010000029.1 GCA_036397795.1 Candidatus Saccharimonadales bacterium | reverse complement strand
TTGGACATGACGCTGTCCTTTCCCGACTTCTAGTCGGACTGCCCGTCTTCTTTTAGAAGGCGGGCGATGGAGTATGCTAGAGGGCACCATTGTGGTAGCCATAGCCAGAAACTACCCAGTCACTGTGTCATTGCGAGGATCACGTCGTTGAGAAACGACGTGAGATGAAGCAATCCCTTCAGCGAAGAGATCGCTACGTCCCGCCAAAGGCGGGACTCGCGATGACACTTTGGTTGATGGGTGGCTTTTGGCTATGGCTACTTTTGCAAGTCACGTCGTTCGCGAACGACAGTGACAAGCTTACCCGGTTGAATAACGGGCTAAATATATAGCTAAAAAGAACGAATAGTGTAGCTTGCCATAACAAGATGATTTTGTCAATCTGTAACGACTCGCCCTGACTCGGCCTGGCTAAGCTTGGCAAAATGTCGGCTTTTTAGTATAATCAAGGCTTGTCAGACAGTAGCTTTATGTTAAGATGTAGTTATGTCAAAAGGCGACTTGGAAGGCAGGATTGAGGATTTTGTCGGAAATCAACACGTGGTTGATTTTTTGCGCCTGAGTTTTGGGCAGGAGTCCTTGGCGCCCGCCTATCTTTTTGAAGGCCCGGCCCGAGTCGGCAAATATCGCCTGGCCAAGCGCTTGGCTCAGCTGATGCTGTGCCAATCTCCCGGCGCCGGCTCGCTTCAGGCCTGCGGCACGTGTTCCGGCTGCCAGCAGTTTTTGGCCAGCGTTCATCCGGATTTTTATGAACTTCGGCGTTTAATTGATGACAAAACCGGTTTGTCCGCCCAACGGATTGGAATAGATCAAATCCGCCAGCTCCAGGAACGGTTGCATTTACACTCTTTTCTTAACGGCCATAAACTTGCCATCATTGACGAAGTCGAACACTTAAGCATTGAGGCGGCCAACGCGCTACTTAAAATTGTGGAAGAACCGCCGGCTCGAACCATACTGTTGCTTGTCTGCGCGGATTCCGGTCGGCTGCCCGGCACGCTTCAGTCACGCTGCCAGCGTCTGCTTTTCCGGCTGGTGCCGAGAACCGAGATAGCGGAATTTTTACAGTGGCACGAAGTTAAGCCGGCCGCGGCTCAACGTTTGGCCGCGACTGTGTATGGCCGGCCGGGATTGGCGCTTGAACTTGCGCAACTCACGCATGGCTTTGACGAGCAGCAGCAACGATATCGGAGCGTGCTCCAGCTTTGCGGCCAAACTCTTTACCAGCGTTTGCGTCGTGTCGATGAACTCCTAAAAGATTTTTCACCGGAACAGCTTTGCAGTCAGCTCACGCGAGTGTTTCGGGATCTGCTTCTAACTTGGACCGGCAACCAGGAGCGGCTGGGCAACCCAAGCCTGACGGTTGAGCTGGCGGCTCAGGCGCAAAAGCTCTCCCCGCGACAGTTGAGTTCTGTTCTGCGTGAACTTGGGCAGGCTCGCGGCCAGCTGAGCGCGAACGTGAATCCAAAACTTTTATTCGAAAATATTATGTTAACTTTTTAAGCTTGGAGGTATGTCACCAAAATTATTAACTTTTGTCATTGTTGGATCCGCCGTTATTCTCAGCGGCTGTTTCCAGGCTGGAAGTTCTGAGTCAACCGACACAACCGCCGGTATTTACAAATCATTTGATTTTGGAGAAACCTGGGCGCC
>DASWIF010000028.1 GCA_036397795.1 Candidatus Saccharimonadales bacterium | reverse complement strand
AGCCTGGGGCCAGCATTGGTTGAAGGATATGACAGCGCTGATCCAGTTGGTCGAATTAGCCGAGGTCGAGAAGACCGACAGTGTGCTGGAAATCGGACCTGGTCAAGGAGATCTGACCCGACAGCTGTTGAAATCCGCCCGGCGGGTGATAGCGGTAGAAATTGATAGCCGACTGGCGGCCGCTCTCCGTCGTTCGTTTAGCGGCGCCGAGTTGGAAGTTGTCAATCAAGATATCTTAGGCTACGACCTAAAGTCGTTGCCGCCTGGCTACAAAGTCGTGGCCAATCTGCCTTACAATTTAACCGCCCCGATTATCCAAAAACTTATCAACGTCGGCCGGCCGGGACTAATAGTGCTGCTGTTGCAAAAAGAGGTGGCTGAGCGGCTGGCGGCTGGACCTGGCAATCTGTCGATGCTGGCCCTGAGCGTCCAGTTGTATTATCGGGTCGAGCTCGGGCCGATGTTGCCTGCCCGGTTGTTTCAACCAACACCGAAAGTCGATTCGAGAGCAATCAAGCTCCGGCGACTAGCTAAGACCGGGACTAAAGTTGAACCGGAAAAGTTGCTTAAACTGGCTAAGATCGGTTTTGCCATGAAGCGCAAAACCTTGGCCAACGCGCTGTCGGCAGGACGGCACCAGCCGAGGGCAGAGATAATTGATGCCCTAACCGCGGCTAGTCTGCCGAGTCGAATCAGGGCCCAGGATTTGTCGCTGGCTGACTGGCAGCGGTTGTATGATAAATTATATAACTATGATTGATATAATGTTGGTTACATTGCAATCTGTTAATTTTAAAAACTATATAATTAATTATATAGTTTTACGAGCGATGGAAACAGCATGATCGAAGTTACTGACGCCGAGTTTGAGGCCATGGTTGCCACCGGGATTGACGCTATTCCCGAGCGGTTCGCGGTTAAGTTGGACAACGTTGCTATTACCTGGCAAGACACGCCGGATTGGTGGCAGCGGGCCAAGATGCGGCTGCCACCCTGGCAGTCGCTGTTTGGTCTATATGAGGGCATTCCCAAAACTCGCCGCGGGTCGAATTATTCGTTGGTACTGCCCGATAAAATCACGATTTTTCGCCAGCCGCTGGCGTACGTGGCCCGAAACTCGGACCAACTAGCGGCGCTGGTCAAAAAAACCGTTTGGCACGAGGTCGGTCATCATTTTGGGTTGTCCGACGCCGAAATCCACGCTCTAGAGGATAAACAGACTGCTTAAGGGGCTAAAATGTTTAAGCTAATGTGTGCTAAACTTGAACCTACACGGTCTTTAAAGAGTAGTTTAAGCAACTTTAAGGTGAGAAACAAAAAAGCAAAATTTCTGGTTTTATGGTTAGTCGGCACGCTACTTATTAGCGGGCTGGCAACACCTGTTAGGGCCACGGCCTACAGCCTAAGGCTGGTGACGACGATCGACATCGGCGGAGTCAACGAAAAGGCCAAAGTCAAACAGATTTTTACGGTCAACGGCGCCGACAAGAAGGCCTTGCCGGCGGCCGCGATGATCGGTGTTATGGGCGCAGATTTAGCGGGTTTGACGGCAAAATCCGAGGACGGGGCCAAGCTGAGCGTCAATTTTTTGCCCGAGGAGCAATCGATTAAGGTTGATTTGCCAAAAACCAAACTCAAATCGACAAAGCCCTGGTCGTTCACGATAAACTATAGCGCCGTTGTTTTAAGTGAATTCGGCGCGGTCAAGGCTACCCAGCTACCCGCTACGACGACTAATTTGGACATCACCAGCCAAACCACTACCGTGTTAGCCGACTTAGATTTGGGGTTCGCCGTAGTCCGCGGCCATCCGGTTAGTAAAACCGGTGTCGGTGTCGGTCAACAAATTTTGACCTTTACCGACAAGGGGCCAATGTCTAAATCGGCTTTAATCGTTTTTGGCGATAGCACGTTTGTGACAGTCAGCCAAACCACAACCCTTAAAAATAACAGTTGGTGGTGGAAGAACTTAACGCTAACCCTGCCGCCCGACACTAACCAACAGATGGCACGACTCAAATCAATAACGCCCGAACCTAGCAACGTCCGGCTCGATAAGGACGGAAACATGGTGGCAGAATTTCGATTAGGGCCGTTAGCGTCCAGAGACGTCGAAGTTAAGACAGAGGTTGCGGTTAGCGGGTTGAGTTACAGTCTCGAAAACGCCGTCAACATTGACCAAGCCGACCCGTTACTAATAGAACGTTACACGCGCTTAACTGATGTCTGGCAGCCGGCGGGTCTGGAAATAGCCGCCGCTCAAGACGATACAGCGGCCGACGTGGTTGAAAAAGTCTTCGCGGCTGTAGTGGCCGAGGCGGCCGCTGGGCTCGATAGTACCGAACTACTAAACGTAGCCGCCCGTAATGCCTCACTCGAACTAAGCGACCGGCTAGTCGGAGAGTTGCGGCACCGGGGCGTGCCGGCTCGCGAGGCATTGGGCTTGATTATGACCGATGGTAACCGTCTGCTGGCCGAGCCAAAACCGCACGCTTGGGTTGAAGCGTTCGTAGCCGGCACTGGCTGGATAACCCTCGATCCCTGGCTAGGGGTGTTAAGCGGCCAGTTTGGCGGTGCCGATCCGGTGC
>DASWIF010000027.1 GCA_036397795.1 Candidatus Saccharimonadales bacterium | reverse complement strand
GTCGCTATTCTTGAAGTTCGAGACAAAGACGGGAATGTTCTTGAGGAATATGAAAGAGTCGAGCGCAAAGTTTTGGAAACCGAGGTGGCGCGTCAAATCAATAACGTCCTAACCGATAACGCCGCCCGGGCATACATCTTTGGAGAGAATAACTATTTAACACTCGGTGGCCGGCCGGTGGCGGCTAAAACAGGTTCTACTAACGACTACCGCGATGCCTGGACAATCGGCTACACGCCCTCATTGGCGGTTGGCGTTTGGGTTGGGAATAATAACAACAATCCAATGCGGCGAGGCGCGGCCGGTGGCGTGGTGGCCGCCCCGATTTGGAATACCTTTATGCGGCGGGTGTTGGGCGACACTCCGGTTGAGTCTTTTCGAGCCCCGGCTCCAATTGAAACTGACAAGCCGGTCTTAAACGGGAGTATTGCCGGTGGCGTTAAAGTCAAGGTTGACAGGGCGTCAGGCAAGCTCGCCACCAACCTAACCCCCGAGAGTATGGTTGAAGAACGAACCTACCAAAGCGGCCACAGTATTTTGTACTTCATCAACCCGGAAGACCCGCTCGGAAACGCGGCTCCAATTCAATCCGGCAAGCAGTTTGAGCGTTGGGAACAAGCCATTGTTAATTGGGCCGAACGCCAAGAAATAACGCTTGAACAGCCACCAACTGAGTTTGATGACGTTCATGTCTCGGCCAATCAGCCGCGAGTCACTATTCTTAACCCCGGCAGCGGCGCTACAATCAGCCAACGCGCGCTGACCGCCAACGTCCAGACCAGCGCGCCGCGTGGCGTGGTTCGGGTTGAATATTATATTGACAACATCTTAATTGCCAACGTCACGCAATCCCCGTTTGACTTGGCCGTCACGCTTCAAGACCCGCGCGTCCAAACCGGCTCTCGTTCCTTCCGAGCAGTTGCTTATGATGACGTTGAAAACGCCGGCCAGTCAAGTATTACTCTCCAATTCAATTTGCCGGCTCTCCCGTCCGCGCTGACGTGGACAAAACCTGTATCCGGCACAACCCTGAGCCAAGCTGATTTCCCGCTGACGCTTGAAGCAAATTTGAGTAATTTCGAAAACATTAACCGCGTCGACCTGATTATGCGGCGGGATAACCAAGACAGTTACATCAACACCATTCGGCAATTCTCGGGTGGCCGACTCTTGGGTCAGTGGTCTCAAACACCGACTGTCGGCGTGCTACAAGTGGTGGCAAAAATTATCAACAAAGACGGCTTCCAGTACGAGAGCGAACCCTTGGATCTCATCGTTAATTAGAAAATTTGTTGTTACAAAAAACCGTCCCTAAACCCTGGGATGGTTTTTTATTATGACTCTTGTTGGTTGATTTTATCCTTACTGCTTAATAGGCATTATCAAATACAGATATTCCGCGCCTTTTGTGTTGGGTGTAATAAGGCACGGACTTGAAGCGTCAATTATTCCAAGCTCTACCTGTTCACTGGCGATGTTTTGCAAACCATCCAAAAGATACCGGTAGTTAAGCGCGATACTATTCCCCTCTCCGGTGATAACCGCGTCCAGTTTGGTGGTATTTTGACCCAGCTGACCGCTGGTTGCGGAAATCTCGACCTCTTTTTGGTCTGGCTTCACGTCCAGCATAATGTCAAAAATTCCGCTCCTCGCGAACAGACTGGCGCCTTTTGTGGCCGTGTTTAATTCCCGCGTTGCCACCACCACCTTGGTTGGAGTTTGCTGCGGGATTATTTGTTGGTAGTCGGGGTATGCTCCGTCCACCAGCCGTGAAACCAACTCAATCCCCCCAAAAGTAAAAGTA
>DASWIF010000026.1 GCA_036397795.1 Candidatus Saccharimonadales bacterium | reverse complement strand
CCGGATAATCGGCACATTCGTCGGAACCTCGATCACGTTCAGGTTGTAAACTTGTTGGAACTCCTCTTCCTCGGTCTTTGCCGTACCGGTCATTCCGGCCAGTTTGTCATACAGCCGGAAGTAATTTTGATAAGAAATCGTCGCCAGTGTAACCGATTCTTGTTTGACTTCAACACCCTCTTTAGCTTCAATCGCCTGGTGTAGGCCCTCGTTATACCGCCTTCCGTGGAGCAACCGTCCGGTAAATTCATCGACGATTACGATTTCTCCGTCCGGCGTAACGACGTAATCCTTGTCCCGCTTAAACAGCGTCTCGGCTCGAAGGGCTTGCTCAAGGTGATAGATTACCTGGATATTGTCTTGTGAGTAGAGGTTATCAATACCGAGCAGTTTTTGAACTTTCTCCACCCCGTCGTCAGTTAAAGCGGTGGCCTTTCTTTTCTCGTCCACTTCATAATCATCGGCGCTCAGTCGACGGGCGACTTGGGAAAACAAAGCATAACTGCTGCCGCTACTGGTGGCCGGTGCTGAAATGATCAATGGGGTTCTGGCCTCATCGATCAGGATCGAGTCGACCTCGTCCACTATGGCATAGACTAAGTCGCGTTGTCTTAGCTGTTCCGCCTCCTCGACCATGTTGTCCCGCAGGTAGTCAAAACCGAATTCACTGTTCATGCCGTAAGTTATATCGGCTTGGTAAGCTTCCTGTCGACCGCATGGCCGAAGATGTCGAAAACGCTCGTCGTCGTGATCTTTATTTTCAAATTCCGGGTCATAAATGTAGCTGCTTTGAGAAATAATCACAGCTGTACTCAGCCCGAGATGATAATAAATACCAGCCATCCAACCGGCGTCGCGCTGGGCCAAGTAATCGTTGACCGTTACGATATGAACCCCTTTTTCAGCTAATGCGTTAAGATAAACCGGCAGCGTCGCCACCAGTGTTTTACCTTCGCCGGTTCTCATTTCTGCGACATTGCCCTGGTGCAGCGCAATACCACCGATTAATTGAACGTCGAAGTGCCTTTGGCCGAGGACACGGGTGGCAGTTTCTCGCACCAAGGCGTAGGCATCATATAAAATATCGTCCAGGCTTTTGCCTTTAACTAGTTGCGCCTTAAATACTGCTGTCTGCTCCGACAACTGTTTATCGCTCATTTTCTTATACTTACCGGCCAGCGCATTTATGCTCTCTACCTGAGCGTAGTACTGCTTGAGGACGCGCGCTTCTGGATTGCCGAAAACTTTTTTCAGCACATTTCTCATAAATCTCCCAAAAAATAGGTTTGTTCTATTATCCCATATATCGGTAATTGCTGTTAGTTGTTCGGCTCAGTTCTGACGGCCCCAAAAGTCGCGATCAGCCAGCCGTCGTACGCGCCGGAAAACACCCTTGCGGTCAATCCGCCGGTGGCTTAAGTGTTTTTCTTTGAGTTTTCGGAGTTGATTCTTGAGCTTGGCCTCGACAATATCAATGGCCGCGTACATATTGAGCGTCGACTCGGAAGCTGTTAACTGGCCTTTGGACAGGTGCAGGACGATTTCGGCGGTGTATTTATCATTTTTGTTGCCCCTGGTCTCGATCAGCTTAGCGTCGACTCGGACGTAGCGTCTGCCCTTTCTCGGCATGTAGCGATCGAGCCGGCCAATCTTATTTTTTACATATTTCTTAAGTTTGGCGTCGACGTCGTAATGGATACCGGCTATATCAATTTGTTTTATCATCGATTCCCCCCTCGTAATTGGCCGTCAAATTATATCCTGCCCATTAAGGTATGGCCGCAGCACTTCAGGTATAACAACCCGGCCGTCTTTTGTCTGAAAGTTTTCTAAAATGGCGATAATCGTCCTAGTCGAGGCCATGGCGGTTCCGTTTAGCGTATGCACCAGCTCTAACTTACCTTTGTCGTCTCGGAATTTCATACCCCCCCGCCGGGCCTGAAAATCAGTCGTATTCGAGCAGCTTGTTAGTTCACGATAGCGGCCCTGGGCTGGCAGCCAGACCTCGCAGTCGTATTTCTTTGCCGCCGGCGCTCCAAGATCTCCTGAGCCGATATTAATAACTTGATAATGAAAGCCGAGCTCTTGCAGGATTTCTTCTTCGATACCAAACAGATATTCATGTTCATCCCAGCTTCTATCCGGATGGCAATAACTGTACATTTCCACCTTATCAAACTGATGAACCCGGAAAATACCTTTAGTGTCCTGGCCGTAGCTGCCAGCTTCCCGCCTGAAGCAGCTCGAAAAACCGACGTATCGCTTTGGCAGCTGATCGGACTCAAGTGGCTTGAGCATATGCAACCCGGCCAACGTAACTTCCGACGTCCCAATTAAATACAGATTATCCTCGTTTGGATTAACGTGGTAAATCTCGTTTTTATCGGCCGGAAAAAAACCGGTGGACTCAAGCATGTGCTCGCGAACCAGCACTGGAGTGGTAACCGGCGTAAAGCCCTTAGCAACATATTTCTGGAGCAGCCAATTGACCAAAGCAAATTCCAGCGTGACCGCCGCGCCCTTGAGGTAATAGAACCGAGAACCACTGGCGTGCGCCGCTGATTCCAAATCGATGATATCCAGCGCCAGACCAAGAGTCTCGTGATCGGCTGGATCAAAATCAAATTCCGGTTTCTGACCGACGGTTTTAACGACCTCGTTGGCCGTCTCGCCCGGACCGCGCTTAACTGATTCATGCAAGATATTCGGCACCTCTAGTTCCAGCTGTCGAAGTTGCGGTTCGAGTTCGCCCAGTTTGGCTTCAAGTTCGCCCGCGGCGAGCTTGAGTTGTTTGCCCTTTTGGATACTGTCAGGGCCAGGTTTTTGGCCTTTGGTCGCCTGAGCTAAGCGGTTTCGTTCGGCTCGAAGCTCATCCAGCTTGGCTATCAACTGACGGCGCTCGGTGTCAAGCTCCAGCAAGCGGGCCAAATCAACCGCCACGCCCTTGGCTTTCGCGTCGGCTTCTACCTGCTGGCGATTTTCCCGGATAAATTGTGTGTCCAACATTTAATACATTATACCGTGTTTAGGCTTGAAATCTTAGGCGCTTAACTAGCCATTCCTTGTCTAACGTCGCCAAGAACCAGCCCGCCCTGGGACCAGACACTCGGCCAATCAGAGCCCGATAGAGCGCCTGAAATATTGACTCGGGATCAATTGATAATTCATCCTTGAGCGAATAGATGGCTTGGTGAAACCAGTCTCCGCTGGCCATCTTTGGCGCCTGTTCAATTTTGTCGGCCAAGACGGCCAAAAATTGCTTAGCATCGTCGTCAAAATCAGCCGGTTCGACTTTTTCTAGAACGGAAAATTTATATTCGTCCGGCGCCCAGCGCTCCAACCAGATGTCAATAAATTTCAATTCCTTTTTCAGGGTATCGGAATTTGATTCGACTGCCTGGGCGTACTCACTCCGGGCAATTATTTCAAGCGCTTTTGCACTGTCTTTTAGCCCAGCCTGGTAGGCCGTCAGCAGGTGCGTAAACGGCACCGCCGGGCTGACTGTTGGTTGTAATACCCGACTCAGACAAAACTCCACAAGGCTCTGTTCGGCCGGTGATTTATCGGTCTTAGCCAGCAGCGCTGAAAAATCATCGAACAGCTTTACAACTGTCTGGCCCTCGTCAAAAAACAATTGGCTCCGAGGCGGTAAACGCAGCATAAAGTACCAAACTAGTTCGGCTGGGAGTATGTCCGTTAGTTCTCTGGCCGTAACTATGTTACCGGCACTTTTGCTCATTTTTTTAGTCTCACCGCTACGATTAATAAAATGATATGGAATCGGTATCGGGGGCTCCGACTTAAAAACCTGCTTGACGATTAAACTGCCGGTATCATAAGAACCGCCAATGGTCGCATGATCGCGGCCAAACGGTTCCACGTCCACGGCCATTAACCACCACCGAGCCGGCCAATCCACCCGCCAATTGAGTTTGACCTGACCATCCCGGTAGGACACTTCCACTGGTTGGCCATTAACGTCGGCGTACACTAACGTCTTGGCGGCCGTATTAATTGAGATAAATCGGCGATTTTTTAAATAGCCGCCTTCAACGACCTGGATTGGCGACCAGTTTTCATCAACTTTGTGGCCCGATACCTTAGTTAATATCCGGCTGATGGTTTCGGCCGAAGCCAGTGCCTGTTCGATTGCCGGGACAAAAAAGCCCGCTTGATACTTTTCGTGCGAGCGAACAATTTCCATCTCAAAATTCAACCGTTTGGCGCTATGCAACAAGTCGTTCAAGAAAAAATCGGCATATGAGCCAGCGGTATCATCCGGCGACGGAATGTCGCATAGCGGCCAGCCGAGATATTTTTCAAAACTAACCGGTAGGTTAGTGGGGACTTTTCTAAACACATCCAAGTCGTCCACCACATGAATGTGCCGAGCTGTCCTCCCCTTAGCTTTGAGCGCCTGACAAACCGCCTCAGCCGTCAAAACCTCGCGCAAGGTACCGACATGATAGGCGCCGGAAGGTGAAACACCGGAAGAAACTACAACTTCCCCGTCGGGATGTTGCCTGTCAATGTCGGTTGCGACGGTGTCGAGCCAGAAATTACTGTCCGCCATTTTTTAGGATTTGCGCTTACTTTATATCTTTGACAGTATAGACGGTTTTGCCAGCCGGCGTTTCAATTTCGACTTTATCACCGACTTTTTTACCTAGAATCGCCTTGCCTAAAGGGGACTCGTCTGAAATGCGATTTTCTGCTGGATCGGCTTCTACTGAACCGACGACGGTTAGATGGCGGTCTTGACCGTTATTTAGAGTCACGGTGTTTCCCAACTCGACGATGGTTTTATCTTTCGGGGTCTGGATTAGCTCTACGTGTGAGACCACGTGTTCGATGTCAGAGATTCGGCCCTCGACTTGAATTTGTTCTTCTCGGGCGGTGTGATATTCGGCGTTTTCACTCAGATCACCAAGCTCTCTGGCATTTTTTAGTTTTTCGGCAATGGTCAATCGGCGCGCTTTTAGCGTTTCTAGTTCCCTTTTTAGCTCCTCGAGACCTCCGGGAGTTAGTCGGTATTCTTTCTTGTTCATCTTGAAAAACAAAAACACCTGTTGGTGCTTTTTAGCTTGCCTTCTCTTTTAATGCTGCTACATGGTAACTGACGGATTTAGTTTTTACAAGCTGCTTTTAAGGCCGAAAAAACGTTTCCATCGCCCCAGCAATAACCGGTGCAGCATAGAGCGATCCGCCGCTGCCCCCCTCTAACATTGCCGTGATCATTACTTGGGGTTGTTCGTAAGGCGCAAAAGCGGTAAACCAAGCGTGTGGACGACGGGCTTCATTACTGGTGGTTTGGGCAGTTCCGCTCTTTCCGGCGACTTTAAAAGGCACCTTGGCAAAGGTACATTCACAAGTCGTGCCTCCAGTTAGAACTTGCCGCATGCCCTCTCTGACAATTTGAATGTTTGATTTGCTAACAGAAACCTCACGTCTAACCGTCCGGCGGGCCATTACCTCCTCGCCAATTTTTAACAGTATCTGCGGCTTTAATAAATAGCCGCCATTGGCCACGGCCATGTCCGCCAGGGTCAGCTGCAGCGGCGAGACCAACATGTCGCCTTGCCCGATTGAGATATTATAAGTATCGCCGACAAACCAGTCCTCTTGGTAGACCCGCTGCTTCCAGGCTCGGTCCGGCACCAAGCCGCTGATTTCTCCCGGTAAATCAATGCCGGATCGTTCACCCAAACCAAAGTCCCGATAATATTTGGTTAAACGATCGACACCCAGGCCACCAATATTACCAAAACCGCCGCCGACAGTATAGAAATATATATTTGAGCTCCAGGCGATGGCGCTTCGAATATTCATCGGCCCTAAACCTCCGGGCCGCCAGCCAAGAAAAGTAAATGTCGCCGACGGATCATAAACACTCCTAACAGTAAGGGCTCCGCTATCAACAATTATTGTCTGGGGAGTTACCACTTTTTCCTGTAGGGCCGCACTAGCCACGACCGGTTTAATGGTCGAACCGGTGGTATAGCCGCCAGCGATAGCCTTATTTACCAGCGGCTGATCGGGATTATTGACTAACCGACTAAAATCTCTACTAGAAATACCGCGGGCAAACAGGTTGTTGTCATAATCGGGCAGACTAACCATAGCGATTATTTCGCCAGTTTCTGGATCCACGGCGACGGCGCTGGCCCGGGTAACGTTGGCCCGCCGCATCTGAGTCTTTAGTTCCTTAGCTAGCCGCCGTTGAACGTTTAAATCAAGTGTCAATGTTATGTCCTGTCCCGGCTGATAGCGACTTTGGGCCAACAATCTAATCGGCCGTCCCAACGTATCGACTTCGGTCCTTTCAAACCCGTTTTGTCCTCTTAATACCTGGTCGTACTGCAGTTCTATACCGGTTTTGCCGATAATATCAATTGGCAACAGCAGCCGGGTGCCATCAGCCGCTAAGTCGGCCTCGCTGACGTCTCCGGTATAACCTAAAATATGCGCCAGTCCTGACCCTGCTCGATATTGCCTGATGGGGAACTCGTTGATTTGAAACCCGTTTAGTTTTGGCAAAAATTGTCCGAGCGTAATAGCCGTCTTGTGGTCTAAATTGGACTTAATATTAATTGGCAGCGGATAATCGGTGCCTTCAGCTTCCGCGATTGTTCTAACTTTGGCTGGTTTCATTTTGAGCAATCGCGCTAGAAGCTCATAACTTTTCGATCTTTCGGCTTCCTCGTCTGGTAATAGATAAGGTGTAACGATGAGCTTATGGCTAATGATGTTCTGGGCTAACAGCCGGCCGTCACGATCATAGATACTCCCCCGCGGGGCATAATTAATCGTCTCTCTCACTCTGTTACCGTTGGCCAGCTCGTTATATTGACTGAAGGCGGTAACTTGCAGCTGGAATAAACGCCAACCCAATATCAAACCCGTCATAACCACCAGTCCAACCAAAAAGATCGGGACAGTCCGCTTTGACCCGTCCTCATAAACACTTGTTTCGGTCGGGCCGGGCAGCATTTGTTCCTGCCAGGCAGTCGACTGGACCGCCAATTTCTGTCGACGGCCAGGAATAATTCTCAGTCGCGGCAGATTAAGTTTTATTTTGTCGCGGATTATCATAATCGGGCCAAAGTTCTGGTGGAAAAAAAATTAACCGTGATAAATGCCATAGTCGCTACCAATCCGTATTGGATAGCCTGGCGCAAGTCTCTAATACTTAGGTTACGTCGGGTCAGCGCCATCTCAGCCGCAAAGTAAAAAAGTACGCAGGTTATCGCTAGAACAAGCAATTTGGGTCCGGGCGTCAGTTTCAGCCGCGGCTTTAGCCAAACAAACAAACCTATCACAAGTAGTAGCGGCAGGATGACCGACCCCGGCTTAAGTGCGCCAATAACGTCGGCTATGTAACCCCCACTACCGCCAGCCAGCAGCAGCGACTTGGCCCCAAGCCAATCATTCCAGCCAGCTACCATCAGTGATATCAATAATATCGGCAAATGGATTGGCCCAAACGACAGCTCTTCGATAAAAAGCACCTCCACCAGACCGCCCAAGGCAATTGTCAGGATTAACCCCCACCTCATAGGACCAGCACCTGAACGAAGCTGATTTCACCAACACTAAAGTCCTGTTCCAATACGTATTCGCTGAAAAACTCGGTTGGTAGATTAGCCCCAAGTTGGCCAATTACCAATCCTGGTGGGTACAATCCCCCTAGCCCGCTGGTAATAACTGTTTGTCCCGGGCTGAATTCAACCTGATTTAAATTTGTCACCACTTTGCCGCCGGCTTTAGCTTCTACCAATCCGTCGGCTCCGTTGACGTTGACCGCGATTTTTACTTCTGGATCACCGACTAGCAAAACTGTCGCCGAGTTAGCCTCTACAAAACCAATGACACCAATCATCAGGCCGTTGTGAATCACGGCTTGATCTGGTTTAATACCGACTTCCTTACCCCCGTCAATTTTAAGCGACAAGCGGAAGCTTGCCGTTGTCTTATTTAAAATATTTAGCCCTATCAGCCGGCCGGTGTGGTTGGATTTAAAATCTAAGGCAGACTTAAGGCTATTAATCTGCTTGTTTAATTGTTCGAGCCTTGGGTCGGACGGGGTGGACGGTGCAGATTGGTGGGTCGGCAGCCGTGACTGAATGAACTCGGCAATCGGATCATAATTGGCAACTAATCGCAAACCGACCAGCAAAGCTAGACCGACGATGAGCGCCAACGGCTGGAATGTTGACTTCACCTTAAGCTCCTGTACCCGCTAGCAAAACTGAGCGGTACTGGTCAATTGCGCTCAACACTAACGCCGCCCCCTCGACAACAGCAGTCAAAGCGTTATCGGCTACCGTTGTTTCTAGTTTAGTTTCATTCGATATCAAGTGATCGATTCCTCCGATTAGTGAACCGCCGCCCGTCATGACGATACCCCTGACCAACACGTCGGCTACCAGCTCGGGAGGAGCTTCTTCTAAAACCGTTTTAACGGTTTCCAAGATAGGTTTGATCTGACGAGCCAATGGTTTTCTTAACACCTCGGATGACAATTCGACCGCTTCCGGTAAACCAGTAATTATATTGCGGCCGCGTACTGTCGTTTTTTTTGGATCGGAATGAATGTAGACCGCGCCGATTTCGGTTTTTGTCAGTTCGGCTGTTTGTTCACCTACCGCCAAATTGTATTCATCGCGCATAAACTGCATGATCGTTTCACTCAATTCATCACCCGCGATTCTCAAGCTGCGTGAATATGCTACCTGGCCGTTAGCAATGATGGCGACCTCAGTCGTACCACCGCCGATGTCGATTATCATACTGGCTTGTGGGTCCATGATCGGCAAGCCGACCCCAATGGCTGCCGCCATCGGTTCCTCGATTAAATAAACTTTTCTCGCTCCGGCCGATCTGGCCGCTTCCTCTACTGCCCGTTGTTCGACCTCTGTTACACCGGCCGGCAGGCCAACTATCATCCGCGGTCGCGGCCAGAGAACACGATAATCCCTGTGCAAATTATCAATAAAATATTTAAGCATTTGCTCGGTCACTTCAAAATCGCTGACCACTCCGTCGACTAATGGTCGTGCTGCCTGGATTTCCGGCGGCGTCCGGCCAAGCATCTGCTTGGCCCGTTCGCCAACGGCAACTATCCGCTTTGACTTTCGGTTAAGCGACACTACGCTTGGTTCATTAATGACCAACCCGCGGCCAGCCACATGAATCAACGTATTGGCCGTGCCAAGATCAATCGCAATGTCGTGGGCATACAACCGTCTTAATCGGTTAAACATGATTGTTCTTAGTTTAACCAATTAACTAAGCTGAATAAAAGTTTTATTTACTTTTGAAGCTCGTTAGCGTCGACTAACTTAATTTCATCGGCCGTTCGGGCTTTAATTTCAAGACGGCCCTGGGTTTTATCACTGACTACTAATCGCCACGGCAGCCCGATCAAGTCAGCGTCGGCCATTTTCTCACCCGGCCGAACGTCACGGTCATCAAATAGCACTTCGTGACCGGCCTTAGTAAGATCATCATAGACAGCTTCGGCCTGTTGTTTAACTTCTTCGCTACCGACCCAAATAAGATGGTATCTATACGGCGCGATGGCAGCTGGCCAAACTAGACCCCGATCGTCACCCATAAGTTCTGCTACCACCCCTATCAGACGGGTTATACCAATGCCATAAGAGCCTAGTACCACCCCTTGGCGTTTGCCATCTTCGTCGGTAAACAATAAGTCAAGTTGCTCCGATTTGGCCGTGCCGAAATTAAATATATTACCAACCTCAGCCGCGGCCAGCTCCTGAAGCCCTGCGCGCTCTAGGCCTAGCTGCTGGAGTACGTCGTCGCTTAAAACTTCCTGGTTAACGGCCAGGCCTTTTTCCCGATCAAGATAAATTGTGTCTTCACCGCCGGGCATAACGGTTTGAAATTCGTGGCTAAATTGAGTAAAAGCCCCTCCAGAAGCAAACGTCAGGAAGGTTTTATCACCCAAGCCGACTCGTTCAAAAACTCGTAAGTAGGCTTTAATTACCGCGTCGTAGAATTCCTGATGGGATTTCTCGTCCCGCGAATACGAGTACAGGTCTTTCATGACAAATTCCCGGCCTCGTAACAAGCCGTTTTTGGCCCGCAACTCGTTGCGCAGTTTGGTTTGGAATTGATAGACATATTTTGGCAAATCGCGGTAACTACCGACGAAGCTTTTCATCATGTCGGTGATTGGTTCTTCGTGCGACCAACCTAGGCCGATCTCTGAGCCGCTGTTTAATTTTGTCTTGAACCAGATATCGACCTTGTCACCGTCCCAGCGGTCGGTTTTTTGCCAGAGGGCTGGGCGCTGCAAAGTGCTCATTATGATTTCCTGCCCACCCAGCTTGTCCATTTCCTCACGCACGATGGTCTTGATTTTTTCCATTACCCTGAGTCCAAGCGGCAAAAAGTTGTAAACGCCAGCCATCTCCTTGTTGATAAATCCGGCGCGAATCAACAGCTGGGCATTTTTAGCTACTTCTTCTGACGGCGCTTGCCGGAGAGTTTTGGTAGCATGTTGGGACATTCTCATAGTAGTTATGATAGCAGAGGCAGTAAAAACACCAGCGTGTAGGCAATTAGATTTTTCAGCACGTGCAGGCCGATTGAGGGCCAGATAGAACCAGTGTGATGGACTAACCAGGCCGAGAACAGGCCCAGTAATCCGGTATCGATGCCAACATTGAGCTGGCCATGTGCCAGCCCGAACAAGGCGGCCGATATGATCGCGGCCAGTTGCCATCGCATGCTGCGTGTCAATCCCTGGAACATAAAGCCGCGGAAAATAATCTCTTCACTCAGCGGTGCAATCAAAACCAGTAATAAAAATATTGCGCCATAATCGATAAACCTATCCGGTTCGTCCAGGCCAAGATCCTGGGCTTGATTCAAATCAACGTTCGGTAACAGCACACTCAATAGAGAAATAGCCAATAACGAAGTCAGGAAATATAGACCGAAGGTGCCAAAAACCAAAGCGATACTGGCTTTAATCCTTGATTTTGGCTGGTTAAACCCCAATGCCTCCAAACTAAATCCGCGGTAGTTGACAAAGGCGATAACAGCGGCAATCGTCACACCAATACTGACCAACCCTAGCGCCAAGTCTTGAAACTGAGTCAGATCATTGGCCGGCCAGCTAGTTAAAACCCTCAAGGCTTCGGCCGCCAGGCCGCCAACCGCCAAGGCTAACAGGACGATGCCGATTGCAGCCACCCAGCCCCAAGGCCGGGGTGATATTTCCGGTTTAGAAGAATCTTCGGACATCGACCACAGTTATTATTGCAACCAGGGTCAATAATACCGCCATCCCAGTAGCATGAATCCGCTCCTCGGTCTTAGCCGATAGTGGCCGCTTCATAACCCGGAATAAAAAGCTGACAAACAGCCGTCCGCCATCAAGCGCCGGAATCGGCAATGCATTCATTACCGCTAATGTAACGGAAATAAGGGCGACAAAAAATAAAACGAAATTTAAACCAGCCTGGCTGACATCCTTTAACAGTACGACGATGCCAACTGGTCCGGCCACGTTTTCGGCCGCCGCCGACCCCTGGCCGGAAAACAATTGTCCAACTGTTGTTACTACGCCCTTCAAGGTCAGCCAGCCAAACTGCGCGGTCAAGCCGACTCCTCTGATTGGGGCCGTCCAACCAGAACGCTCGATATCTAAATTACCACCCACAACCCCCAGGTAGCCGTCGTCTCCGCCCTCGCTATCAAGTCTTACTTGCTGCTGCATCGTTTCTCCGGCCGACGATGTTACCAGTTCAACCTGTCGGCCAGCCAATCGCTGGGCTAAGGCCGGCAGCTCATCGGCGGACTTAATCGCCTGTCCGTCCAGCGATAACAACCTATCACCGACACTCAATCCGGCCCCATCGGCCACAGATTCTGGTTCGACATAGGTTATCAACACTTCGCTTTTAATAACTCTAGTATCACTTGCGATACTAAATTGGTTCTCGACCAATTTAGGCAAGCCAACCCAACTAAGGGCGGTCAAAATAATAGCAGCGGCAACCAGGTTCATACCCACGCCGGCTAGCAAAATCAGAACTTTTTTATGGAATCGGGCTGCGCCGTAACTACCGGCAGAATCGTCGGCATCGTGCTCGCCCTTAAGCCGGACGAAGCCCCCGAGCGGCAGCCAATTCAGACTATAAATTGTGCCGTTCTTTTTAAACCGACGCCCGGTTATTCGTGGCGGATAACCCACGCCAAACTCCTCGACTATTACACCGTTTCTTTTGGCCGCTAGATAATGCCCGAATTCGTGGATAACCACCAGCAGCACGAACATTAAAACACCAAAAATAAGCAGCATGTACTTATCCTACCCTATTTGCCAAACCGACGCTGTCGCGAAGCGTATTCTTGCACGATAATTTGCGCGTCCTTCTTATTAAGCGCCGGGAAGTGTTTGCTCATGAACATAAGCTCGCTATAGCTAATCCGCCAAAGCATGAAATTACTTATTCTAAATTCGCCGGAGGTCCTGACCAGAATATCAATCGGCGGGATGTCAGGCGCGTACAGATGATTATCGATATCGGTTGTTGTAATTAAACCGATTTTGGCCGGGTCCAAGTTGTTTACGGCGTCTACTATCTCTTGTTGGCCGCCGTAGTTAAAACAAAAGGACAGGGTTCCGCCGTCGTTATCCTTAGTCTGATCAACGGCATTATCGATCACTTTAAGCAGCTTCTTCGACACTCGATCTCGACGCCCTAAAACACACAAGCGAATATTTTTTTCATCTAATATTTTTAAGTCCTTTGTAATGCGTTCATAAGCTAGGTCCATCAAGTACGACACTTCGTTTTTATCGCGGTTCCAATTTTCAGTCGAAAAGATGTAAGCCGTAACATAACTTACCCCCAGAGAGAATAACGCGTCAGCGATCTTATTTATGTTGCCATAGCCGCGTCTATGGCCTTCCAGGGTAGGCAAACCTCTGGCTTTGGCCCATCGTCGGTTACCGTCCACGATTAAGCCGACGTGCTTAGGAGTGTGCTGAGTTGATTCAACCAAAAGATTAAACCGTTATTATCTCTGACTGCTTGTGCTCGAAGGCTTCGTCTATTTGCCGGTTGAAGCCATCAGTCAGTTCTTTAACTTGTTTTTCCACGCGATGATAATCATCCTCGGATAACTCGCCCTCCTGCTGTTCGGATTTAGCATTTTTCATGGCGTCATGGCGGACGTTTCTGAGTGCCACCCGGGCCTCTTCGGCCTTGTCGCCTAATGTCTTGACCAGTTCTCGACGGCGCTCTTCGTTTAGAGGTGGGACGGCTACTCGAACAACGTGACCGTCATCGGACGGATTCAGCCCTAGGCTTGAGTTGTTGATAGCGGTTGAAATAGCTCCCAAATTATTCGGATCAAAGGGCGTGACTTGCAGCATTTGTCCGTCTAAAGCGACGATATTGGCTGCATGTTTTAGCGGCATTGGCTGGCCGTAGGCCTCGATTTCCAGACCGTCCAACATGCTGCCACTGGCCCGGCCGGTTCTGATTTTTTTCAGTTCTTCGTGCAACCGTTCAACTACCTGAGACATTTTTTCCCTGGCTTCTTCAATATTTAAGGCCATTATTTTTTGCTCCCTCTAAGTCACTTCAAGATAAAGTATAACTAATCCGACCCGCCCAACTCAATCCGGCCAAACCGCCTTACAACAATATTTTCACCCAGCTTGGCAATGTGCTGTTTGACCAAATCTCCAACGGTTTCATCCGGGTTCTTGATAAAGGGCTGGTCGACCAAGCAAACTTCGGCGTACCATTTTTTAAGTTTGCCCGCGGCGATCTTATCGATCATAGCTTTTGGTTTACCTTCATTAGCTAACTGCTGCTTAATCAAATCTTGTTCTTTGTTAAGCTCCTTTTTTGGAATATCATGGCGCGTTACGAACCGCGGAGAACTGGCAGCGATGTGCATAGCCACGTCGTGACCCAAGGTTTTAAAATCATCGGTTCTGGCCACAAAATCTGTTTCACAGTTAATCTCGACTACTACGCCGATTCTGCCCGAATGAACATACGAATCCACCAGGCCAGCCCGAGCTTCTCGCTCCGATTTTTTGTCGGCTTTTGACAAACCCTTAACGCGCATGGCCTCCAGGGCTTTATCAAAATCTCCGTCGGCTTCTGACAGCGCCCGTTTAGCGTCAGTTACTCCTACTCCGGTTAGTTGTTTGAGGCGTTTAATTTCCTTGATATCAACTTTTTTCATCCTGACTCCTTTTTGGCTCTTCGGCCGCTTTTGCCGGTGGGATCTTGGCCGCTGGTAGTGGCTGCTCTTTAGCAACTCCGGCTTTTTGGGCTTTACCGGCCGTAATGGCCTCGACGATAGTGTTTATTATTAGCTCTAAGCTTTTAATAGCGTCGTCGTTAGCGGGGATCGGATACTCCACCTGGGTCGGATCAGCGTTAGTGTCGGCGATAGCCACTACTGGCAAGCCGAGTTTATTGGCTTCTTTAACGGCTATATCCTCGCCTACCATGTCGGTTACGAAAACCACCCCGGGCAGACCGCTCATGTCTTTTATACCGCCGAAGTTATGCTCCAGTTGGGCGATTTCTTCTTCAAAACGTTGAACTTCCAGCTTATTATATCTGGCCGCGAGCTCGCCTGAGGCCAATCGGGATTCCAGATCTTTCAGCCGCTTGACCCGCTCCTGCATGGTTTTAAAATTTGTCAGCATACCGCCAAACCAGCGCACACTGACGTAGGGCATGCCGGTCTGTTTAGCGGCGGCGTTAATCAAATCCTTGGCCTGGCGTTTAGTCCCCACTAATAAGACACTCTTGCCGCTAGCTACGATCTTCTCGATAAAGTCAGTAGCGGCTGCCAGCGCATCGACGGTCTTGTTCAAATCGATTACGTGGACGCCGTTTTTGGCGCTATGGATGTATCCGGCCATTTTCGGGTGCCAGCGACTGGTTTTATGGCCAAAGTGGGCACCGGCCTCAAACAGGGTCTTTAAATCCGGGGTGGTCACTGCATAATCCTTCCGCGTCGCTGGTTTTTAGTCGATTAAGTTACCGACCAGGATTAGTCACAACCAGCTGTTACGATTAATACTAAACTACTCCGACCTTAACAGATTGGTCAAGCCTTCGCAACCCTATAACGGAAAAAACCGATTAAATAATTTATTGGCGGCGGAACACTGGTCTTTAGTTGGCCGGCCAAAGCTGAATGAGTGATAGTAGCTATTCGTCCCCCAAGCGGTGTCTGATCGATGACGACAGATCATAAAATCATCGGCTTGGACCTCAAATCTAGTCGTAAAATCGCGGCCTACTAGCTGCGGCCGGACCTGGCTGATGTAGGCCGGCTCAAAATTGCTAACAATGCCATAAATCAGCATAAAACAGTGGCCTAGCTCGTGAGCTAATATTGCTTGAGCGTTTCCCGTAGCCGTCGGTGCTAAACGATAATTCTGCCAGTTATAAACCACTGTGCACTTATTGGCGTGCTGATACTTATCCGGGATTGTTTGCTGTCCATTTGGGCATTTCGGAAAATCTGACCCGGCTTTAATGGCCAGGCCGTTGACATAGGACCCACTGACGGTTGAGCAGTTTTTCTTAATCAGCCCCTGATGAGGAATCAACTTAATACCGGCCCGCCAGAGGCTGCTTTCAGAATAGCCCAAACGCTTTAACAGCTCTTTTGTGGCCGGATTGGTATTCGGCGCCTGGCCGGTACCGGCGGTGTTAGGGTAGACCATCGATTTGGCGCTAAATTGCCGTTGCGGAGCGTAAGTCGGGCTCACTTCCCTTGCTGAAGGAGCGTTACCTCGGCGCGGCGCTGCTGCCCTTAGTACCTTGGTGGCAGGTCGGGGTTTTGCCGGCTTGGCTTCAGTCGACAATTGGTTGGCTGCTTTGGTTTCGGCGGCAAAGCTAAGTAGCGATAGCGGCAAACAACTGGTTTTGCGGCCGCTTTCACAGGTAGACAGATGCGACAGAACAAAGCCGGTCATTACCAATACTACCAGCGCCGCCGGTAGCATTAAGCCATAGTAATAAATCGCTCCTCGCCTCATAGTCAACAAAACCTCGCAAAATCAATGAAGTTTAACATCTTATTGACTTTAAGTCAATATAGTTTAAATGTTCTATCCTTGACTGATTGAACCGGCCTGCGTATACTCACCTCGTTATGAAACAGGGTCTGCACCCAGACAACTATCGGCCGGTGGTGATTAAAGACAGCAACTCCGGCTTTGCCTTTTTGACCAAATCGACGGCTAAAACCGGTGAAACCATCAAATGGGAAGACGGTCAGGAATATCCGCTCCTGACGGTTCATATTTCCAGTGCCTCTCACCCCTTCTTTACCGGTGAAGAAAGAATCGTTGACGTCGAGGGTCGGGTTGATCGCTTTAAGGCCCGTCAAGCCGCGGCTGAGTCTCAACGCGGTAGACTGGCCAATAAGGCCAAGAAGTCGGCCGTCCAAGCGGCCAACAAACCGACCGTATCCGCCACCAAGCTCGGTGACGCTAAAGCCCAAAACAAAAAACCAACAAAATCCGATAAATAATTATATAACCATGTTCGCACACTTGGTTGTTACAAATCTCTCTGTTATTATGAAAAATTATATAATTAATTATATAACTATGTTATCGCATTTTGATTGGTTTATAAGTTAAAACCGAACAGGACAAAGTACCATCTTTTGCGGTAAAATGGCAAAAGAATATGGCCCAAACCCAAGACCAGCTCAACGAAGAATATGATCGACTGTCAGCCGAGTTAGCCAAACCCGAGGCTTTTAAAGACCCGGCTATCGCTGTTAAAACCCGCCGCCTAAATGAACTTAAAAAGATTCTCGAATTACTAAAGCAAAAGTCCGAGCTGGAAAGTCAAATCCGCCAAGCCCAACAACTGCTTAGTAGCGACGAGCCTGACATTTCCCAGCTGGCCGAGGCCGAACTGGAAGAGGCCAAACAGCGTCTAGCTTTGTTGGTAGCCGGCTTAAATGACTCATTAGCCCCCAAAGACCCTAACGACCAAAAGAATGTCTTGGTAGAAATTCGGGCCGGCGCCGGTGGCGACGAGGCGGCCTTGTTCGCCGCTGACCTCTATCGGATGTATGTCCGCTGGGCAGAAACCCATGGTTACAACAGCGAGCTTATTAATGAAAGCGTGGCCAGCGGCGGCGGTTTTAAAGAAGTGGTGTTCGCCATTAAGGGCGATGCGCCCTATGGACTGATGAAGTACGAATCCGGCGTCCACCGGGTTCAACGCATCCCCGTAACAGAGTCCAGCGGCCGGATCCATACCTCGACTGCTACCGTGGCTGTCATGCCCGAAGCCGAAGAGCAAGACGTTGAAATCAAACCAGAAGATATCCGGGTTGACGTTTACCGCTCGTCTGGTCACGGCGGACAAAGCGTCAACACTACTGATTCAGCCGTTCGGATAACCCACTTACCAAGCGGTTTAGTGGTAACTTGCCAGGACGAAAAAAGCCAAATAAAAAATCGCGCCAAAGCGCTGGGGGTTCTTCGTTCGCGTCTTTTGGCTCAAGAAATCGAGCGGCACCAGGCCGAAGCGGCGGCCACCCGGCGCTCACAGATTGGAACCGGCGATCGCAGTGAAAAAATAAGGACATACAATTTCCCCCAGGACCGAATAACCGACCACCGAATTGGCTTTAGCCGTTCTAACTTGCCGGGAGCGCTTGACGGCGATATCGACGACCTGTTTGAAGCCCTCAAGACTAAGCCCAAACCGCTTTACTAAAAAATGACAATTAAAGACTGGCTGAGAAGGGCTATCGCCGAGTTGGCGGAGGTTGGTATAGACACCATGCGGCTGGATGCTTTTATACTACTCGAACAGGTTCTTAAAAAAGACCGCGCCCAGCTGTTGGCTCGGATGGACACACCGCTCAGCTCGGCTCAGCTAAAAGCGCTTAATCGTCTAAAGCACCGGCGGCTTAAGCGAGAACCAATCGCCTATATCATCGGTCAAAAAGACTTCTACGGCCTGGACATTCAACTCGATAGACGGGTTTTAATCCCCCGTCCGGAAACGGAGAAACTGGTAGAGTACATCGTGCGGCGAGCACCGTCAAATAGCCGGGTACACGACGTCGGTACCGGTTCTGGCGCGATTGCTTTGGCGCTTAAATCCCATCGCCCGGACCTTATCGTAACCGGCAGCGACCTTTCTAAGGCAGCCCTCAGCTTGGCTCGGTCCAACGCCCGGAGATTAAAGCTAAGCGTTAAGTTCAAACAAATGAATCTTCTTAGCGGCGCTCGCGGTCGCTATGACGTTATTAGCGCTAATTTACCCTATCTGCCCGCCAAATTGGCGGTTGAGCCGGAACTGAGATTCGAGCCGAGACTTGCCCTCTTTGCTGGCCGGGACGGGCTTAAACTGATCCGGCAACTACTGTCAGACGCCAGCGTTAAGCTCAATTATCCCGGTTGGCTGTTGTTAGAACATTTACCCTTCCAGCTAAAATATCTCCAACCACTAGCGGCCGGGTTTAAGCTTCAGCGGCTATCGCCTAATGTTTCGGTCTTTATCAAATTGCCGCCAAGCTAGATCACGGACAAACTTAAGGCATTGTCTCTAAGATAACCTCGACTGTAATTTCTTCTTCACCCCGTTGGATTGTCAACACCGCCGTATCACCCACGTTCAAACGGATTAAGCTGGCCGACAACGGCTTATTGACGGTGATTGGCGTACCATTAACCCGGAGAATGATGTCCTGTTCTTTCAATCCGGCTTTGGCAGCAGGGCTGCCAGGGATAATGGCCGGATCGGTATCGTCGCCAATAAGATAAGCTCCCTCGCTAATCTTAGTCTCCAATTGCTGGGCGATAGCCGGTGTTAACGATACGTATCTAACACCGAGGAACGGACGAATGATCTCACCGCTCCTTTTGACCGAAGCGACTAACGGTTTTATATCATTTATCGGTATTGAAAAACCAACATTTTCGGCATTATCGGCTACCGCCGTATTTATACCGACCACCTCGCCGTTGATATTTACTAAGGGCCCGCCGGAATTACCCGGGTTAATGGCGGCGTCGGTCTGAAACAGATTTTGCAGCTGCTCTGATTCAACCCCGTCTCCGGCTACAACTGGGCGGCCTATACCTGAGATTATGCCGGTCGTAACCGTGTTGTTAAACTCACCCAGGGCGTTGCCAATAGCGATAACTTTGTCTCCGACCCGCATTTTGTCCGAATCGCCCAGCCTGGCAGCTGTCAGTTTTTTAGGTTCTTTAATTTGTAAAAAAGCAATATCGTTTAATAAATCGCGGTCGACCACATCGACTTCGTCATAAATTGTTCCGTCCGATAACACCACGCTGACATTGGTGACGTTATCAGGTATGACGTGCCGATTGGTCAAGATTAGGCCGTTTTGGTCGACAATTACACCGCTACCGGCGCTCTGCCGGGTAATGGTCTGGTTAAAGAAAAGTCCGCCGCTGGTTTCTGTCTCGACTTTAATCGACACAACGCTCGGGCTGACCTGGTCAACCACATTTGCGATAACCTCGCTCTCGCTTAAGATAAGCTCTTGGCTTTGACCGGCCGAACCAGACCCTAAACTATCATCCAGCCGCAACGCCAGCAGTCCGCCGATAAAGCCCATGACCAGCGCCGCCAATAAAAAGCTCAATTTGAACCAGGCGTGATGGACGTTTCTAGCCGGCTCGTCCGCCGGCCGGGCCGAAGGCTCCATTTATCGGTCAATGCTCCAATTAGTAAGCAAAATAATCATAAGGATTATAGCACAGCCAGAGATGACGTACTGCCGGGCATAACTCCTTTTAAGCGCGCCTTTTTGGCTGAGATAGTACAGGCTGCCTAAAACATAGGCAATCATGGTAATGATGATTGCTACCTGCGGAACTACTAGGTCGTTGGCCAGGGGATAAATGATCAGCCAACGATTGCTAATCCACACGATTTCCGCCACGACCAGCGCCCAACCAAAACTTATAACCCGGATGAGCGCTTCTTCAAAGTGGCTAATAAAGTGCCGGCCGGCGCTTAGCCCGATCAGCCACGCCGTCAATACGACAATTGATTCATTTAGACTGTCAGCCAGCCAAAATAGGGCCGACAGGCCCAAAAAATGAGTTAGTATGGCTTGAATTCCGACCCAGAGCTCGCTGCTCTTTGGTTTGACATAGGTCAACCAGATAATATAAAACCCCGTCCACAATAAGTTAGTGGCAATCGACGAAGCCTGGTAAAGCAGCACTAAAAAACTGAGGTTGACGATTAAATCTGAACTATTGGTCCGAAAATTGGCTAACCAATGTCGTGGCTGAACTGCTACCACCCGCCACTTGCTGGCCAAAATAGTAGCTAGGGCCAAAATGGTCAAGTTCAAGCGGACCAGCAATAAAACAATCAACGGCACGGCCACGTTTAGTAGACTATGCCAGACGTTGCCCCAGGCGACTTTACCCCAAAAATATTTAGCGCGTTGCATCCTTGCCAAGTATGATGACGAATTTAGCTTGCGATGACAAGCCGGTTGGCAGGCTATTATTAACCGCCAAGGTATTAAACCTCTGTTCCAGATAGCGCCGGGTAAACGGCGCACTGCCACCACTTAGATCGTATAGCTTGGTGGCGACATAATCGCTGGTCGGCGCGTCGCTGACCTGATTGATAACATAGCCGTAGGAGCGCAGTAAATCAGCCTGCGTTTTAGCCAGCGACGCCTGTCCACTACCATTTATAATATCGACGGTGGCGGCTTCTTTTTTAATAAGACCGTCCGTAAAAATCGAGCGGACGTACTTTTGAATCTCGCCAAAGTCCCCGGAACGCGGGATATAATCGGTACTGCCGTCGCCGGCGTTGGACAGATAGCTGACGATTTCAGCCGATAAAATTTTGTTGGCGGGTATATTCTGGCCAATTTCATTTAGTCTCAGCAGGTCGCCCGGCACTTGTAGATTGGTTCTGACGTGCCGTCCGGCCGCCTCGAGTAATTCGGCGATTTTAATCGGATTAGCTAACGTTCCAACCGAGAAAATTTTGTCCTTTAGCGCGATTAAAACTTCCCGTTGGCGCTCGCCGCGGTCAAAATCCGACCGTGCGGTGTTACGCGTCCGGGCATAAAACAGCGCCTGCTGGCTGTTTAAGCTCGTCGTACCGGCCTCAATACAGCTGAAGTTAAACTGCCAAGCAATGTGATAGTCACAAATGGTTTCAGCAATTGTCAAATTAATATCATCGACTGCCGCGACCGCTTGCTCCAGGCCTTGGAAATCAACCCGAATATAATAATGTACCGGTATATCCAGCGTTTGCTCGACCGTTTTTTGTAACAATCCGGCGCCACCTTTAGGGTAATTACCCTCCTCAAACCCGTCGTTTTCACCCAAGGCATAGGCCGCGTTGATTTTAGTTCGCCACTTGCTCGGAATATCAACTCTCATATCGCGCGGCAAGCTTAAAAGCGCCGCCTCACTATTAAATGGGTCGATGCTTAAAACTATGATTGTGTCCGACAAGTGGCTGCCGTTATCGTGCTGATCGCCGCCCTCGCCGATCAGCAAAATGTTGACCCGGCCGTCGCCCTCGCCTTTGAGCTGGCTCGGGTCAATGTTGCCTTGCAAGGCCAAGGCACCGCCGCTGTCACGATCGATAATATTTTGAGCGACGAAAAATAATTTGAAAGCAAAAAAAAGCCCGATGGCTAAAACAGTCAACCCGCTCAGAAAAACTGTACGTTTAACGAACCGCCGCGGCGAGAAATTACGCCTCAGATACGATGGCTTAAACCAATACCACCAGTGTCTTTTCGGCAGCGTGTCCGCGGGCTGGTTGATTTCGGCGCTACCTAGATCAAACGGATCAATGTTTTTTAACGAACCGGGCTCGGTCCGGCCTCCCTCGATCTCGGATTGTTTAAGTTCTCGCGTATTTTTAAAATCGCCAATATTTTGACGTTTCTGACGCCGATTAATCAAAGGATTGGGACGATCGGAGGGCGGTTTTATATCCATAAAATTGGCACTCATTGAGTATACGTACAATACCACTAGTGGTAAAGTCAAAGGCGGCTATATTGTAGCGTATAATACCGAGTGCATAATGGAACAACGGCAATCAGAACCAAACGTTACTCAGAACCCAGAGCCTAGCCCTTCGGCCGACGAGCCAAGCCTCCACGCTTCCCCCCCCTCGGCGGCCCAGATTGATCCGATCGGCCACTACCAGGAAGTACCGACGACGCCTAAACCACAAAAGAGACTAAGGAGTACGGCGTTTAAGGGATTTTGGTCGTTCGGGCAGTTAATTTTTGGCGCCGTTTTGCTGGCCTTTGTCATTAACCACGTGGTTTTTCAATCATACGAAGTATTTGGCCAGAGTATGGCGCCGACGCTACACGAGGGTGATCGCTTAATTATCTCGAAACTCGGTAAGAGCTGGTCAAGCTTGCTTAGACGTGACTATCTACCTAAACGCGGTGAGATTATTGTCTTCCATAATCCTCAATCGGCCGATGTCCAGCTGGTTAAACGGGTGGTGGGTTTACCCGGAGACATAATTATTGTGCGCGACGGCCAGCTATTCGTCACACCACCAGACGGCAGTAATACTTTTAATTTTGACGATGTTTACGGCCTGGACTTAGTCGGGGCCACCGATAAGCTGGAAAGCTTGGTACCGGCCGGCAAAGTTTTTGTCGTCGGCGATAATCGAATACCCGGCGGATCGCTTGACTCCAGAAATGATCTCGGTACAGTCCCGCTCGGTGATATCGTCGGCGACTTGGTGTTGAGGATCTACCCGTTGGGCGACGCTGGCGTCTTTTAATCTTTCAAGCGGGCAATAATCCGATTGTAGTCTTGGGCGTTTTTATACTCGATTACCAGCCGGCCACCCTTGGCCAGTTTATGTAAATAAACCTTCGTCTTTAGTTTACCCTGCAATAATTTGGTGTCTTCGTTGGTCGAGGCGCTTCGCTTGACGATAGAGTTTAAAGAACCTCCGCCTTTTTTACGTTCCACGACGTATTGTTCGGCCCGTCGTACAGACCAGCCGTGTCGCACAATGAGGTCTAATAACTCTTGTTTAGATTTTTCGGTGCTTAGTGCCAGGATTTGGCGGGCGTGACCTTCACTGATAGCACCACTACCCAGCGCCCTTTTTGCCGGAGATGGCAATTGAAGTAACCTAGCAATATTTATCACCGTGCTCTCCGCTTTGCCTAGCTCGGTCGAGATTTGTTTGTACGATTGGTTAAACTGTTGGTTCAATTTCGCAATCGCAGTGGCTGTCTCAAGCAGAGTCAGGTCTTCTCTTTGGATGTTTTCAACCAATGCCACCTCGAGTTTCTGTTGGCCTGAAAGCGACCGGATAATCGCCGGTATGGATTTTAGGCCGGCCAGGGCGGCGGCCCGCCAGCGGCGCTCACCGGCGATAATAAAGTACTTACTTCCATCTGGTCTGACCACAATCGGTTGCAGCACTCCGTGTTTCTTGATCGAGGCAGCTAATTCGTTAAGCTGCTCGGATTTTATTATTCGCCGCGGTTGTTCAGGATCAGCCTTAATAATTGAAATGAGTAACATTTGTGTTCGGGATATTGCTTCGTCTTGTCTGGCCGTCGGATCAAATTCGGCTTCAATCGTAGTCGGAATCAGCGAATCTAAACCTCGTCCCAGTCCTCTATTTACTGGCATCTTTGCTCCTTGATCGTTTATGTACTTCTTTGGCTAGCTGTTTGTAGCTCCGGGCACCTTTCGACCAGCGGTCATAGTGTTTGATTGGCTGGCCGTAGCTCGGCGCTTCTGCTAATCGTACGTTTCTTGGTATGACTGTATCAAATGCCTTGTCACCAAAGTGTTTTTTGACTTCGGCGTGGACACCCTTAGCCAGCGCCGTTCGACTATCGTACATAGTCAGCAGTACACCTAGTATCTCCAGCTGAGTATTGAGCGCTTGCTTCACCCGGGAGATGGTATCAAGAAGATGGCTTACGCCTTCCAGAGCAAAATATTCGGCCTGCACCGGTATCAAGACGTGGTCGGCTGCAGTCAGAGCGTTGACTGTTAGTAGTCCTAGACTCGGCGGACAATCAATAATTATGTAATCCGCGCTTAATTTGGCAATCAGGTTCTTCAGTTTGTGCTCCCGTGATAGTTCTTTAACCAAGTCGACTTCGGCTGCCGCCAAATCGGTACTAGCCGGTAGCAACAAAAACCCGCCGTGAATTGTCTCAATGACCGCTCCTTCGGTTTGTGATTCGTCAAACAGAGCGTCATAAACGGATGAAGAGAGCTTTCCGGCGTCAATGCCCAAACCGCTAGTGCTGTTAGCTTGCGGATCAAGGTCGATCAAAATGACCTTTTGCCCGAGTTCAGCCAAGTAAGCTGCCAGGTTTATAGCAGTCGTGGTCTTTCCCACCCCGCCTTTTTGGTTGGCAATCGCGATAATCGTCATGCTAATGGATAAAGCTTACCACTTGTAACTTAAGCGGTACAGATCACTCACTCGATGCTGACACTGTCAAATATCGATTCAAAGTAGGCTTGGTTAACTGCACCATATTGCGCCGTTGGCGCTTGAGCGCTCAAAAAGATCGCGCTGTCATCATTCTTGATGATAACCAAAAACCGTTGGGTAATTGGCTCAGCCGGTCCATTGTAGCTGAATATTATTTCTTTGGCCGGACGGCCGCTAATATCAAAGGTACGTTCAGTTTGCAGTTGCCAGCCGGAAAACCGGGACGGATACGTCCGTTCAATGTTAGAGGCTATGATCTCGAGGGGTGTCTGCTTAGTTACGGCGCTTACCTTGGCCAGGCCGGATTCGGCCCGGGCGGTCACTAACAGATTGGCTGCTAGCGACGAGTTTGGCTGAAGCCGAAGGAAGATACTGCCCTTATGATCCTGCTCTGTTAGTTTGGTTTGCTCAAGATCAGTACTGTACGAAAAAACTAATCCAAAGTTTGGATCATCAAATAATTGATTATCTGTTCGTTTTGGCAGTACAAAAAATACCACTACCAACAAGATAATCGACAGCACCGGAACTAGTAGTTTTAGCTTTGGGTGGGAGCGCTTGATAATCATTTAGTTGTTCGAGCGTGACAATTCGACCCACCGGTCGCTCAAATACATCATCGTGATACTGTCATATTGGCCAGCCGCAAAGACACCGGCCAGTTCCGTTACGTTGGCTGTATCGGCAAAGTTTACATTTACGGCGCTTAAGTTAACGGCTACCAGCACGTTGCCTTGCCTAACTGGTGCCGCCTCAGCCATGGTAATATCACAGCCTTGGGCATCATTACAGGTAATCTCAACGTAGGCCGAGTTCGGATTAAGAGTCAATGTCGCATTGGCGCCAGTTCCGTTATCGCTAATCGTTCTGGCGTCCACGCCAAGACTTAGCCTGTCCTCAATAAACAGATTGGCATTGGTACCGGTTAGCTCTACCCGGTCTTCGCCGGCTTCGTCGTAAGACAGCGTCGCGTCATTACTGGTGCCGAGAGTCAGGCCTTGAGCGTCCAAAACCGAGATACTACCATCGAGCGCCAAGTCGCCGTCGCTGTCGATGCTTAGTTTGACATTATCCGTTCCGCCAACGTCACTGATAACCCTAAAAATATCGATGTTACTGGAGCCAGTATTTTCATTGACATCGAGTCTGGCGCCGGGAGTAAAGTTGCCAATCCCCACGCCGGTTTCATTAATCCTAACTCTCTCGATTGGCGCCCCCGCCACCGCGGTTCCAGTTGTCTTTAATAGGAGTTCACCGGCGGCGGCGTCAGTCGATATGGTCTGGGCAGCCACAACTTGAATTTGAGCATAGATGTTTTGGGTCGTGAGCTCAGTGTCGTTATTATAAAAGTCAATCCGGCCAATCGAATTACCGACGGTAGAAGTAGTATCGTGTCGAATCATCGTAAATACTGGGCCGTTAGTCGCGGTACTTTGGATGTCAAAGTTATTGCCCGACGGTGATATTAGAGAGGTGGCGCCAATATCTAGCACGTGTACCGGGCCACTAGAACCAACTTGAAACCTGACTTGATTATTAGTTCCAACCGATATCGGCGTGGCAGTCGTGGTCGCTAGTAGCACGCTGTTGGCTACCGTACCGGTATAGGACCCGCCGCCAGGTAAAGTGCCGGCGGCGCCTACCAGTCCAAGATAACCCACGTGAGTCGCGCCCGATTTAGAAAACTTAAGAAAAGCCGTTTGAGCTATGTTGTCATCGTTGGTATCGGCTTCAAGGGTCAAGCCAGCATCACCGGCCGACATGACATGCAGCCTGCTCTGGGGCGCACTGGTACCAAAACCGATCGAATCGGCCGAAGCATCGACGTACAGCGCGTTGGCTAAGGTGGACCCGCCAATCTGGAAATCTACATTGGCTAGGTTTTGATTAAAGATTGCACCGCCAGTCGCCTGAAGCAAGATGTCGGCCGTACCCGTAGTCGTGCCGCCGATTCCGACGTCTTCGGCCCCACTTAAATCAGCCGGGTGCAAGAATGTACCGGTGTCGGTCCACTCGCTGGTCCCTCCCCCATCATCATCAGTACAACTAATGACGCCGGAGGAGTTGGCGGTTAGAGCGCCGCCGTTGGCGTTGGCCGAGCAGTTATAGCCGGATAGGGTTAGGATACCAGCCGTAGTAACACTAATCCTGGTACTGGTGTGACTGATTA
>DASWIF010000025.1 GCA_036397795.1 Candidatus Saccharimonadales bacterium | reverse complement strand
CGCGGGTCAGCCAGCTAAACATGGAAGCCGTGACCGAAACGGAATTCTTGGCCCCAACCCCGGTGGCCGGTCTTCGCTAGGCTTTCTGCCACCCATTCTTTTTGAGAGAATGTAAACATTTGCGGTTTTAGTCATGCGGAATGTTGCGTCAGGACAACAACTTTTTGAGCACTCCCGGATTTTGGTTTTAGCCAGCCTCTTTTTTTTATTTGGGGCGATAATAGCCTTTCGACTTTTCCAGCTGCAAGTGGTGCAGCATCACGCGTACGCGAGTTTGGCCAGCGCGTCGCAGGAAGTATACCGTGATTTATTTCCGGAACGGGGGTCAATGTATGTTCGCGATGGAAGCTCGCTTTTTCCGGTCGTGACAAACCGTGAATTCTACCAAGTCTACGCTGAGCCGAATAAAATTCAGAATGTCAGCAGTGTGATTGACGCGATTGTGCCGGTTCTGGGATTAACCGATGAAGAGTGGCATGCTTTGGTTCCAAAATTGAGTGTGCCCGACGATCCGTATGAGCCGATTAAGAGCAAGGTTTCGAAAGAAAACGTTGATCGGCTGAGTGAGCTTGCGATTCCCGGGATAGGGTTCGCGCCGGAAACCTACCGTTACTATCCGGACAAAAGTTTGGGCGGACATATTTTTGGGTTTCTGGGCGTCCGCAACGATGAAAAAGTCGGTCAGTACGGCTTGGAAGGATATTTTAATCAACAACTGGCCGGCACCACCGGCGAGGCTCGTTCGTTTAAAGACGCGCTCGGCGCGCTAATTACGGTTGTCCCAAGAAGCATTCGCGAAGCTCAGGACGGCGATGACCTGGTTTTAACGATTGACCGTCAAATTCAGTTTCAAGCCTGTGCCAAGCTCAAACAGTTTTTTGACTCGTATCAGGCCGAAAGCGGCACCGTGATTATAATGCATCCAAAGACCGGCGCGATTTTGGCCATGTGCAGCCTGCCGGACTTTGACCCGGAACATTACAGCCAGGTTGAAAATATTAACGTCTTTAACAATCCGGCCACGTTTCAGGCATACGAGCCGGGTTCGGTTTTTAAAACATTGACCATGGCCGCGGCTTTGGATCGCGAAAAAATTACGCCCGAGACAACCTACGAAGACACCGGCGAACTTAAGGTTGGGCAGTATACCATCAGAAATTTTGACCTCCAGGCTTATGGTACCCAGACTATGACTCAGGCGCTGGCCAAGTCTCTCAATCTGGGAGCAATGCACGCGGCCGAGCAAATTGGACGCGTGAGTTTTGAGCGTTATATTAAAGCCTTTGGCTTTGGAGAGCGAACCGGCATTGAACTTGACAGCGAGTCGCCGGGGAATATTAGCAATTTATCCAAGCCGGGTGATATTTTTTACCTGACCGGTTCATACGGATATAGCATTACGGCCACGCCAATTCAGCTGGCCGCGGCCTACGCCGCGATCGCGAACAACGGCCTGCTGATTAAACCACATGTTGTGGCCGAGCGGATTGACCAAAATGGCAACAAGTATCCGACCGAACAAGAAACAATCCGGCAAGTAATCAGCCGCAAAACCGCGACCATTTTAACCGGCATGCTAACAGAGGTGGTTGAAAGTAGTTATGATAAAAAGGCTCGCGTGCCAGGCTATTACATGGCGGCAAAAACCGGGACGGCTCGTATTCCAAGCGGCGGTGGTTACAGCAATGAAACAGTTCATACAATTGTCGGGTATGGGCCGGTAACTAATCCTGAGTTTGTCATTTTGGTTAAAATAGACAAAATCAAAAACGGTCCGGTTTATGCTTCAGACAGCGTTGGGCCACTGTTTAGCCAAATTGCCAAGTTTCTGGTAAGCTACCTCGAACTCCCGCCGGACTATTAGGCTATCGTTTTGA
>DASWIF010000024.1 GCA_036397795.1 Candidatus Saccharimonadales bacterium | reverse complement strand
TGACGCCAATCGGGGCGGGTTGTTGATGCAATATGAGGGTGTCAGGGGCTTCTTACCAGTCAGCCAGTTGTCCGCCCAACACTACCCGCGGGTGGCCGGCGCCGACAAGGACGAAATCCTGCAAAAACTCAACAGCCTGATCAGCAAACCTCTCAAAGTGCGGATACTCGATATCGACCGCAAAGAAAACAAATTGATTTTTTCCGAGAAAGAAGCCATTCGGGAAGACATGAAAGAAACCATCGGCCAGTTATCGGTCGGTGACGAGGTCGAAGGCACAATTACCGGGGTTGTGGACTTCGGGGCGTTTGTTAACGTCGACGGTATCGAGGGGTTGATTCATATCTCCGAGATATCCTGGGACCGGGTGGAAGACCCCAATATGTACGTCAAGGTTGGCGACCAGGTCAAAGCTAAGATTATCGCTATCGATAAAGACCGGCTCAGCCTGTCGATTAAACAGTTGCAAGACGACCCCTGGATAAAAGAAGTCGACAAGTTTAAAAAGGGTATTGAGGTTGAAGGGGTAGTTACCCGCATAACACCGTTCGGGGCCTTTATCCAGATTAGTCCGGCGGTAGAGGCTTTGGTTCATGTTTCCGAGTTGGGCGAGGGCGAAGGGATAGACCCGGAGAAAGTCTTTAAGCTCAATGAGAAAAAGAAGTTCAAGATTCTGGATATCGATAAAGACGCGCGTAAGATTGCCCTAAGTCTTAAGCAATGACCCATCAATAAACACTCGGAGGACGTGGTCGAACCTCCGATAAGAGGAGATAACTATGTCTGAAACCGTCAAGATCAATAGCACCATCACCGTCGGCGAGCTGGCTGAACGCCTGGGCATCGAGGCTACCGAACTTATTACTAGCTTAGTTAAAAGCGGGGTTATGGCTACTCTCAACGACGTGATTGATTTTGAGACTGCGGCAGCTATGGTGTCGGAGCTCGGACTTGAGACAAAACTGGAACGTCAAACTGACGAAAAACCGCCGCTCAGCCAACGCCAGACTCGACAAGCCACTAATTTGCAACCCCGCCCGCCAGTCGTAGCCGTTATGGGGCATGTTGATCACGGTAAAACCACCCTGTTGGATGCTATCCGTAATACTGCTGAGGTCGAGGCCGAATCAGGCGGCATTACTCAGCATATTTCGGCTTATCAAGTAACGCATAATGGCCGGGTTATAACTTTTCTCGACACGCCAGGACACGAGGCCTTTGCCAGCTTACGCCAACATGGCGCCTACTTGACCGACTTAGTCCTGCTGGTTGTAGCGGCCGATGACGGCGTTAAGCCCCAAACCAAAGAAGCCATTAAATATGCCGTACAAGCCGGGGTGAAAATAATGGTAGCAATTAATAAAGTTGACAAATCAGCCGCGAATATCGATCGAGTCAAGCAGGAGTTGGCCGATACTAACCTAACACCTGAAGAATGGGGTGGTGATACCGTGACGGTGGAAGTCTCGGCCCTGAAGAAGGAGGGGTTAGGCAAGTTACTCGATATGGTTTTGCTGGTGACAGACGTGGAAGAGCTCACGGCCGATATCGATGGTCCGGCTGAGGGCCTGGTGATTGAAAGCCACATGGAGCGCGGCCGGGGGCCGGTGGTAACTGTCTTGGTGGAGCACGGTTTATTGCGGGCCGGCGATTTTATCCAGGCCGGGCAAACCTATGGCAAGGCCAGGACGGTTGAGGATTTTGAGGGTAATAAGCTCAGTACCGCTGGTTCTTCTACCCCAGCTACAGTTACCGGCTTAAAGGAACTACCAAACTTTGGCGTTACGTTTACTACTCACAACAGTGAAAAGCAGGCCAAAGCCGCGGCCTTAAAGTACACAGGCGGAGCACCGATTAAGTCGGTCGCATCCACCGGTAGCGAATTGTTAGCCCAGATTCACAAGGACCGTAGTAGCCAAGAACTGCCGATGTTGATCAAAGCCGACGTCAAAGGTTCAGGTATGTCGGTTATTGAAAGCGTAATGAGCCTCGGGTCCGAAGAAGTATCCCCCAGAGTAGTTGGATCGGGCGTCGGCTCGATCAAGGAAAGCGATATAAGTATGGCCTCGGCTAGTCACGCGATTATTTACGGTTTTAATGTAGATCTGCCAGCTAACCTTAAACGACTGGCCATGAAAGAGGGGGTAGAGATTCGAATTTACAAAGTTATATATGAACTAATCGACAACGTAAAAGCCGAACTTGAGTCTATGCTCTTACCAAAGGTAGTGGAAGATAACATCGGCAGACTCATTATTAAAGGTGTTTTTAATACAACAAAAAATGAAGTTATTTGTGGTGGCGAGGTCACCAAAGGTGAGGCCAGAACAAATACCACCGCTAAGATTTTTCGAGACGAAGAGCTGATTGGTGAAGCTGAGGTCGAGAGCGTTAAAAAAGGACCAGACGAAGTTAATTCAGTAGGCGTTAACGAACTCTGCGGATTGAAATTGAAAACCACAACGAAGGTCGCACTCAAAGAAGGTGACAGGATTGAATTCTTTACGCGGGAAACTGTAAAACGTAAGCTATAAACAGGCGATGATTAAACTAGACCACAAATTGTTAGCGCAGTTAGGCCTTGGCCAATTATCGACTGAAACCAAAGACAGTTTATTAAAGCATCTCTACGATAAGCTGGAACTAAACGTAGGCACGGTGATTGCTAGCCAACTCAGCGAGCAACAGCTTAGTCAGTTCGAGGCCTTGATAGACGACCATAAACAGGCCGAAGCGCTCGAATGGTTGCAAGCAAATTATCCGGACTACAAGCAGGTCGTCGAGCAGCAGCTCGAACTGCTTAAAAAAGAGCTAAAAGCCAGCGCCAAACAGATAATCGAGTCAGAAAAATCACTTTAAATAGCCCGAAATAAATTCTTTGGCGGTCATTGTTCGACGGCCAGCCGGCCTAAGTTTATTTATCATCAGAGAACCATTACCGCAACAAATATGAAGTTGTCGGTTTGAACTGATTATGTACTCACCGGGAGGACCATTTAAAGCCCCAATAGTTGCCGATTCTATTGTGATCCTTACATCACGAATCATCGTTTGACTACCTGGCCACCCTAAAAATGCCCGAATTTGCCGCTCGATCAACTCGGCTGACTTAGCCCAGTCAATCAGGCCGTCGTTCTTCTTGAGAAACTTCGTATAGGTAGCCCTTGATTCATCTTGAGGCTTGGCTAACAGGCTACCGTCTAATAGTTTTTCCAGATCATTCACTAAGAGACGTGAACCGACAGCACCGAGGCGTTGGTATAAGGTCGGTCGATCGTCCGCCTTGTTTATTTTTACAACATGTTGAGAATATATTGGGCCAGCGTCCATTTTAGCGGTAAGTTTAATCAAAGACACAGCCGTTTCTTTGTCGCCGTGGAGCAAAGCGGATTCGATTGGTGAAGGACCTCGATACTCAGGCAGTTTAGAAGGGTGCAAATTGACGATACCCCGATCAAATACGTCTAAGACAGCACTGGGCAGGATTTGGCCATAAGCCACCAGCACTCCTAGTAACGGATTCAGTGGCTTTAAGGTTTGCTCAAAACCCTCGAGCTTGGCCGGCTGAAGGATCTTTATTCGGTGTCGTAGGGCGACTAGCTTAACTGGCCCAATGCTGGTTGTGCCGCCACGGCCGGCGGGCGAATCTGGTTTAGTAACGACTGCAGCTATCTGATAACCGGCCTTAACTAAGGCCTTAAGTGATTGAGCGCTGAAGGCCTCAGTCCCAAAGAATATGAGATTGTTTCTTGATTTTTGATCCATCTAACTTTTCCAATTTTCCTTCGTCATTCATTTGATAAAAGTTGTCGAATTGATCTTTTAAGTGATCCACGAACAAAACTCCATTCGTATGGTCAATTTCGTGCTGTAGTACCCGAGCCAGAAATCCATTTGCAGTCATCCTTAGCTCTGTTCCGTCGATATCTTGAGCCCAGATCTTAACCCGTTCGCGGCGCTTGACTAGGCCATAGATATCGGGAACGCTCAAGCAACCCTCGAAGTCTTCAACCAGCTCTCCCTCGAGACGAATTATTTTCGGGTTGATCAAAGTAATAAATTCTTCGTTTTCCTTGTGTTCAGCATCGTCTCTTATAACAACTATGCGCTTCAGCCGGTTTATCTGGACGGCGGCTAAAGCCACGCCTAATTCGTGTTTACGGTGTTTTTCCCAGTCAAGCGTAACCGCTATCATGTCAGTACAAAGCCGGCCAAGTTCGGCGCCAAATGACCTGACCCTAGTCGAACGGTGTCTTAGGTTAGGATGGGGCAGGGTGATGATGTTTGCTCTATCCATCTGCAAAGAAGTATAGCCTAATAGAGTAAGTTGGTGGGGTCGATATCAATTTGCCAGCCAGCTTGTCGGTACTCACGGGCGATTGGTAACAGTTTTGAGCGGCTGGTGGACTTAACTACTACAATCCAGCGGTAACGACGCCCCCGGCGTTCATAAAACGCCGGAGCCGGGCCGATAACTTCGAGCTTGTGGCGCTTATTGATTTCGGCCTTGGCCAGCGTCGCGGCGGCGATGGCTTTGTCACGGGAAACGTATGAGCATATCAACGCCAGCAAGTAACGGTGTGGCGGATAGCGATACAGTTGTCGTATTTTAATTTCCTCCTGATAGAAGCCCTGATAGTCCCGATTGGCCGCGAAACGAATGGCATAATGATCGGGATGGTAGGTCTGAATCACTACCCGGCCATGGCCAAGGCGCGCCGATCGGCCGACGACTTGATATAACAGCTGAAACGACCTCTCAGCTGCGCTGAAATCAGGCAGATAAAGTTCGCTGTCAGCTGAGACCACGCCGACCAGATCGAGTTTCGGCAAATCCAGACCTTTGGCAACAGTTTGGGTGCCAATAATAATATCAATTTGTCCGTCGTGGGCTGAACCATACAAATCCAATAGCCGTTCTCCTTCTATGTTGTCACTGTCAAATCGCTTGATTACGGCTTGGGGGAAGATCTTATTTAGTTCAGATTCGATCTTCTTTGTACCGACGCCCCGATAAACTACATCGCTATGGCCGCAATCCGGGCAAGTTTGGGGTATTGGCTGTTTGTAACCACTTTGATGACAGACCAATTTATTGAGGTCGTGATGCAGAGCCAATGCAGTGCCGCAATCCGGGCATAACGGTGACCAGCCGCAATTATTGCAAAGTGCAATCGAAGCTGTACCCCGACGGTTTAGATAAATAAGTGATTGCCGGTTTGCGCGAAGGCTGGTTTCTAGTTCCTTTAATAGTTGATCCGAGAGGTGGTGGTTTTTAATAAAAGATTGTTTCTGGGCCTGATCAATTATCGTTACCGCTCGGACATTATTCTTGTGCGGCGGCATCGGTATTATGGTGTTACCCAGCGTCTTGGCAATGTAGTAGTCAGTGATTCTAGGCGTAGCTGACCCCAAAATTAGTTTGGCTTGGTGCTGGGCCGCCAGTTGCCGGGCGACGATCTGGCTTTCATACCGAGGAGAGGAGTCTTGCTTGTAAGAGGACTCGTGCTCTTCATCAATAATTACAACACCGAGATTTTTGAGGGGTGAAAAAAGGGCTGAGCGCGGGCCTACAACTACTGATGGCTTATCCTGTTGTAGTATCTGCAACCAAATTTCCTTTCTTCGAGCTTCGGTTAAGGCAGAATGAGTGATAAATATGTGTTCGGATAGATCATTGAGATCGCTGACGGCCTGCGTCAGCAAGCTGATTTCCGGCACCAAAAAAAGAACCGATTTTCCATCTGCCAAACAATTTTTAATCAGTTCTCGGTAGATAAGAGTTTTACCCGACCCGGTATCTCCGTGCAAAATAAAATTACGTTGCTCTGATTCAACGATTAATTTGACGACATCTCGTTGGCGAGCGGACAGATCCAGTGTTTTCATCAGCCGACCATGGCTGAGTTTTAAGTTGCCGGATTTTCTCGGCCGGCCCTGGCTGGTCAATGTTTTTGGCAGGAGTAAATTAAGAATCAAGGGTAAGGGGGTTATGTAGTAGTCTGACATCCACTCCAGAGTTTTAAGCAGTTCTTCAGGGATTAGTCGGTCATTAATTAGTCTAGCCTCCTTGGTTTTAAAGCTGGGCTGGCTCAGGTTGCTTTTAACAACCACTCCGTTTGATCGGTTTTTACCAAGAGGCACATCCACGATCGCGCCTCGTTTGAGTTGGCTGTTTGAGGCATAAGTTAGAGCCGTTTTGTCGCCGCTGACTCGATTGGGGACTACCTCCGCATAAAACATGTATCGATTATACCTCTGGACATTGCTAAACTAGAGTTTATGTATTTTAAGAGTCGGTCAGAAGCCGGCCGTAAATTAGCGGCAAAACTGAAATCTTATAAAGATCAAAATGTCTTCATTCTAGCTCTCAGCGATGGTGGCGTAGAAGTTGGCGAAGAAATTGCCAGGTCGCTTAATTGTCCGCTAACAATCTTACTGACCAGCGACATCAATTTACCGGGTGAAAATTCCGTTTTAGGGACGATTGACCAAACCGGCGGTTTTACTTACAACAGCATGTTCTCAGTCGGACAACTGGAAGAGTATTTGCAAGAGTTTCATAACTATCTCGAAGCTGAAAAATTAGTTAAACTGTCCAATTTGAATAAAGTGCTTGGCCAGTATGGTGAAATTGAAAGACATAACTTTTCCAACAAAATCGTCATCTTGGTAACCGATGGTGCTATAAACGGAGCTTCATTTGACGTCGCCTATAATTATTTGAAGCCTATTCGGTTGGATAGGCTGATTGCCGCTACGCCAATTGTGTCGATTGACGCTGTTGATAGGATGCATATCATCATGGATGAAATCGTGGTGCTCGGGGTGACCGAGAATTACCTTGAGACCAACCATTACTATGAAAATAACGCTAAGCTAAGCACCCAGGGACTTATGGCCAAGCTGTCGGACCTGAGGTCACTAAATAGGGTTGCAGAGAACAACGGCCGAAAGTATACTTAGTGTTGTTACTAAAACAATAAGAGGCAAATCCGGGTGTTAGATATTCTTATAACTTCTAGAGTCAGACGAAAGATCCTCATCGTATACGCTAAGTATCCCGATTTTAAGACCCACGTGAGGGGTCTAGCCAAATTGATAAAAGAAGACCCAGGTAATATTCAACGAGAGCTTCGTAAACTCGAAAAGGTTGGCTTTTTATTGACGGAGAAACAAAGTAACACCAAGATATACTTCACTAATAAGCACTATCCCTTGTTTAAAGAACTGCAAACCATCGTCCTGAAATCTCAAAATATGAAAAAACAGGCAAACCGAACCCCGCATCAGATTTGATATGGCGGCCACAGAGGCGGACGAGATACTGCGGAATATCCTTGAGCGTAGGGGCGTCAAGGGGGATAAGCAGCAGCAAAACTTTCTATATCCAGATTACCCCGCGACGCTACATGATCCGTTACTACTACCCGATATGGAACCGGCGGTTGAAAGAATAGTCCAGGCCATTAGCGACGGCGATAGGATATTGGTTTATGGCGATTACGACATTGACGGTTTGGCGGCTACAACTCTGCTCGTCAGCACCCTTGAAGGTATCGGCGCTGATGTAACCGCTTTTATTCCCGATCGGTTTGAAAACGGATACGGTTTAAACCAGGCGACCCTTCAGGCCGTGCTCGAAGCACATGCCCCGCGACTGATCATCACAGTCGATACGGGCTCAACCGCCGTGGCCGAAATTGACTGGCTAAATCAAGCTGGTATCGACGTCATTGTCACCGACCACCATGAAGTTTTAAAACAACTGCCGAACGCTCTGGCCGTAATTAATCCAAAGAGAAAGGATTCCCACTATCCTTTTAAGGGGTTGGCTGGTACGGGTGTGGCTTTTAAACTTGTCCAGGGGCTGCAACAAAGAACAAAACTAATTACTCCCGGACAGGAAAAATGGTTGTTGGATTTGGTAGCCCTAGGCACTGTTTGCGATGTCGTACCGCTAGTTGACGAAAACAGAACTCTGGTTTACTGGGGGTTGAAGGTTTTTGCCAAAACCCGCCGAGCCGGGCTTAGGGCGCTGGCCGATATAACAGATCAAGACTTGAGCCAAGTTTCTGCCTCAACCCTGGGATTTATTTTTGGCCCCCGTCTTAATGCCGCCGGCCGTCTGGAAAACGCTGATTTAAGCCTGAAACTACTTCTTAGCAATGATATTAAAAGCTGTCTGGCCATGGCGGTCAAATTGAACCGACTGAACACCGCAAGACGCGACCAACAAACTAAAGTTGAGGCAGAGGCCAATAAAGTGATTGAGCAAATGTCTAACCACGCCGTTATCGTAGTCGGTCATAAAGATTGGCCGCAGGGCGTAATCGGTATCGTAGCGAGTAAATTAATGGAGAAGTACCGTAAACCGGTCTTTATCATGCAGTTTTTAGACGGACAGGCCAAGGGCTCGGCTCGTAGCTTCGGCGATTACAACCTGGCTGATGCGATTAAATACTGCCGTCCGCTGCTAATCAGCGGCGGCGGGCACAGCGCGGCGGCAGGGTTTACAGTTGCGCTGGAAAATGTCGACGACCTGCGGCGTAAACTCAATCAGCATTATCGGGCGCAAAAACTGACCAACCAGGATCGATATTTAGAACCGGAGATAGAGCAGCGGTTTACCAAGTTCTCCAGCCTGACCGCCGATTTGGCCGCTAAACTCGAGCTATTGGCGCCATTTGGCCCGGGTAATTGGGAGCCGAACTTTGAGCTAAGCACATTGACCATCAGGCAGGTGAAGCCGGTTGGCCGGGAGGCCAAACACCTTAAGCTACGAGTTGAAGACGTTCACGGCCACGAGCTCGAGGCAATTAGCTTTAATGAACAAAATATCTATCGGGTTGGCGATCGGATATCGGTTATCGCTAAGCTTCGCTTAAACAACTATAGCGGCCGCTCGCGCCCGGAGTTAGTTGTAGAAAGAATAACTACTAAGGTCAACTTGCATAACCCGCCTCTGTTGTAGTAGAGTAGGCCAAGTTATGTTACAGGTTACAAGAAAAGACAGCAAAGAGGCGCTAGAAAACATGATTCGACGCTTCACCCGAAAAGTCCAACAGTCTGGTGTGTTGGCTAAAGCGCGGGCGGATTCGACGTTTGAAAAACCGATCAGCAAACCCGAACGACGAAAAAAAGCCATTATCCGCAAGGAACGCCGGGCTGATAAGATACGCCGCGCCCGCCTCGGGCGCCGGGCATGATTGATCAGATTGACGCTGATTTAAAGCAAGCCATGCTCAGTCGGGACGAGCTTAAAGTGTCGGTTTTACGCGGCCTAAAAAATGCTCTGGCCAACGAAAAGATTAAAACTCGGCAACCGCTCAGTCCGGAGCAGGAGATTACTGTTTTAAAAAGGGAAGCTAAACAACGTGACGAAGCCGCGGCCGGATTCACCGCCGGCGGAGCCAAAGACCGCGCCGAGAAAGAGCGCCTAGAGAAGACCATAATCGAAAACTACTTACCGCAAATGATCGATGACGAGGATCTTGATGATCTAATCGAACAGGCAATCAATCGTTTTGGCCAGGAGGCGAAGCAGACTGGGGCGATAATCGGCTATGTTATGAGCCAGAGCGGTGGGCGCGTTGACGGGGCAAAAGTCGCCGCTTTAGTTAAGCAGCGGCTAGCAGCATGATAATTGTACTAATTGGCCCGCCCGGGGCCGGCAAAAGCAGTCAAAGCGAACTTCTTAGGCAACGCGAGCATGTCAACTGGCTATACGTCGGTAAACTTCTGCGCTCACAAAACGATAAAGGCCTCGACGACATTATAAATAGCGGTCAACTCGTACCCGATAACATCGTCAACCGACTAGTCGCCAGTTACATCAAGGGCATCCCAGCCAAACAGCTGGTCGTGATCGATGGCTTTCCCCGTCATTTGCCACAAGCTGAATGGTTAGTAGATTTTAGCCGCCAAAGCCAGCTGCCTATAAGCGGTGTGATTTATTTAATGGTACCGGCAGAAGTTACCAAACAACGTCTGGGTCTGCGTCAGCGAGAAGACGACACACCCGGCGTGATCGACGAACGATTAAAAGAATATGAGAGAGACATGGCACCGGTCGTTAGCTATTTTGAGAGCCGTGGTGTACCGGTGCATCCGGTAGACGGCAACCGGCCGATAGAGGTAGTCTTCAAAGATATTGATCGGATTCTAAACGATGTACACGCGACCCAAATCTGATTCAGAAATTGACAGTATGCGGGAGGGCGGACGGATGCTGGTTACGGTTCTAGAGCTGTTGAAACGATCGACAACAGCCGGTGTCAGTGCTAAAGAACTGGCAAGCGTTGCTAGAAACGAACTGGCGGCGCTCGGGGGCGAACCGGCTTTTTTAGGGTTTGAGAGTTACCCTGATGTAATTTGCATCTCCATAAATGAAGAAGTTCAGCATTCGATTCCGACGGGGCGGGTATTGAATCCGGGCGACATCGTAAACTTTGATTTTGGCGTTAAGTACCGTGGCTTAATCACTGATGCCGGCCGGATGGTTGGTGTTGGGCCAATCAGCGAGGCTGCCCGCCGCTTAGTCAGCGGAACCGAAGAAGCCCTAGCCTCGGCCATAAAAAATATCAAAGCCGGCGTCGAGATTAATGTTCTGTCGGGTGCAATCGAGAGCGTGCTGTTACGGCATAAGCTTGGTATTGTGCGCGAGCTTGTCGGCCACGGAGTCGGCCACCAGCTGCATGAGGAACCGGAGATACCAAACTACCAAACCCACGCCCAAACCCCCAAACTTTCAGCCGGGATGACCATTGCCATCGAACCGATTGCTACGCTGGGCGGCGAGGAAATCGTGACTGACGATGACGGCTGGACCCTGGTTACTAAAGATGGTAGTTGGGCGGCTCAGACGGAAAATACCGTCCTGGTTACTGAAACTGGTTCAGAAATACTAACGACTTTGTAAGATAGCTTGCCACTAGATAAGAACAAGCGATATACTCGTTGGCATGCAGAACAGTTACTTCGTCGGCCTAGACATAGGCTCTACTGCCGTTCGTTGCATAATCGGCCAGCTCAATGAGCAGGACGTGGCGCCGACCGTCATCGGTACCGGTGTTTCCCCTAATTTAGGGGTTAGGAAAGGCTCTATCGTTAACATCCAAGACACGGTTAACGCGATCGATGCCGCGATTGAACAAGCCGAAAGAATGTCTGGTTATGAAGTCAGGGGTGCCACCATCAATGTCAACGGCTCGCACATTGTTGGCATGAACTCAAAAGGCGTGGTAGCTATCAGCTCGAGTACGCGCGAGATCGGCCAGGATGATATCAGTCGAGTGGAAGAAGCGGCGACAGTCGTCCAATTACCAGCTAATCGAGAGATAATTCAAGTTTTTGCCCGAGACTACCGGCTTGACGGTCAGGAACATATCAAAGACCCGATCGGCATGACGGGCGTCAGGCTCGAAGTCGACGCCCACGTAGTCACGGCTGCCACGCCATCTTTGCGTAATTTAGAAAAAGCCATGAATGGAGCCGGCACCCAAGTTCATTTTCGCTTACTAGGGGGATTAGCCGCGGCGGAGGCAGTCATTAACCGCGAGCAGCGAGAAAACGGCGTAGTAGTAGTTGACTACGGCGCGACGACTACCAACTTGGCGGTATTTGAAGAAGGCGACGTCCAGCACGTCGCTGTGATTCCGGTTGGTAGCCATAACTTAACGAACGATTTGGCAATCGGCCTGCGCACGGAGCTTGAAGTAGCGGAAGAAGTCAAGCTGGCTCATGCCGGCCGCGGTCTGCGGGACAAAAGCCGTACCGTCACGGTGGAATTAGGCGATGACGAGTTTACGTTTAAACGGAGCGACGTTGAGCATATCGTCGCGGCTCGTCTGGAAGAAACCTTTAACCTCGTCGATAAAGAATTAGATAAAATAAATCGCTCCGGCCGCTTGCCTGGCGGCGTGGTGCTGGTGGGCGGCGGCGCCAAACTTGAAGGACTGGATGAATACGTGCGAGATTTGTTGAAGCTGCCGGCGAGGATATCCAAACCACAGGGCTTTGCTGGCTTGATTGACAACATTGATTCGCCGGAATTCGCGACCGCCATCGGACTGATGCTGTACGACATGCATGCCAGCTTGGGTGAAGACTTTAACGCCGGCAGAGGAACCGGTCTGCGGCTGAACTTAAGCGGCCTCGGCCGGGGTCTTATGGGCTGGCTGCGACGGCTGAAACCATAGCCTGAATAAAAATTAGTTTCCTCTGAACAACTTAATTGCCACGCTTGAACAAGCAAGGTATACTCTACCTATTACAAGAGGGAGAATGCTTGATGGCAGAGGTTAAGCCGGCGGTTGAAACGTTTGCGAAAATAGTCGTTTTGGGCATTGGCGGAGCTGGCGGAGCAGCCTTAAACCGGATGATTGACGAAGGCGTCAGAAGCGTTGATTTTGTGGCCATAAATACCGATGCCCAGGCGCTTCACAATAACAAAGCTCAACACAAAATCCACATCGGCCGGGACACGACGAGAGGCTTAGGTGCTGGCGCTGACCCGATCGTCGGCCAGAAGGCCGCGGAAGAATCCAAGGACGATATCAAAGCCGCGATTGAAGGTGCCGACATGGTGTTTATTACATTTGGCGGCGGCGGTGGCACCGGCAGCGGCGCCGCGCCGATCGTAGCCGAACTGACTAAAGACCTGGGCGTGTTATCGGTCGGTATCGCCACTAAACCGTTTGCGTTTGAAGGTGACAAACGGCGCAAAAATGCCGAAGTGGCGATTGAAAGTCTCAGCCGGCATGTGGATACATTAATTACGATTCCAAACGATAGGTTGTTGCAAACTATTGATCGCCGAACGCCGCTGCTGGAAGCTTTCAAAGTCGCCGATGAGGTACTTCGTCAAGGCGTTCAAGGGATATCCGATTTGATAACTATCCATGGGCTGATTAACCTTGACTTTGCTGATGTGAAGGCTGTTATGAGTAATGCCGGCTCGGCCCTGATGGGTATCGGTCGGGCGAGCGGCGAGAACCGCGCCCTAACAGCTGCCCAGCAAGCAATTGAATCGCCGCTGCTGGAAGTTTCAATCGATGGTGCCCGCGGCGTGCTATTTAATGTTTCCGGCGGACACGACATGTCGATGCACGAAATCAACGAAGCGGCCGAAGCCATAACGGCCGCCGTTGATCCTGACGCCAACATTATTTTTGGAGCTACCCTCAATCCCGACATGTCGGATGAAATCGCCATTACTGTAATTGCGACCGGATTTGACGCTTCTTACTTCAAGCGTCCGGACGAAGACGGCGGGCTATCTTACTTTAGTGACGACGATGAGGATGAGGCTGGGGTTGGGCCTAAACGGGTTGATACCGAGCAAGACGAGATTGACGACGATATTGACCTCAATTTAAGCAGCAGCGCTAAGGGAGGCCGCGAGTCGTCGTTTGAAGACGAGGACGACAAACCCGCGCCTAGTATCTGGTCTTACAGCACCAGCGATGAAGAACTGGATATGCCGACTTTCGTTAGAAAACGAAAAAGCGAAGATAAAAAAGCCAAAGAAAAGGAAGAAAGTGGTGATAAAAAGACCAAACGAAGCGTTTTCCGTCGAAAAAGTAAATAAAACAACAGAAAAACAGAGGTGATTTAGACTTGCATGACGCTATAAGTAGGGCTATGCTGTTATGTAGGTACGCTATATATGGAAACAAAAACCGCACAAACTACTAATTTAACCAGGGTTATCTTATGAAGTGCCCCAAGTGTCAGGCGGTAGAGGCCAAGGTTGTCGAGTCGCGCGACGTCAGTGGCGGTGAGGCTACCCGGCGGCGGCGGGAGTGCCTCAAATGCGGCACTCGTTATACCACTTACGAACGCATCGAGCGCCCGAACCTAGTGGTGGTTAAACGCGATGGCAATCGAGAGTCGTTTGATAGATCTAAAATCTTGGCCGGTATCGACAAGGCTGCCGAGAAAACTTCGATCAGTGCCCATGATCGCGCGCAAATCGTCAGCAAAATAGAAAAGAAAGTTTACGAGACCGGCGAAGCCGAGGTCCCATCGACTTTGATCGGCGAGTTGGTAATGAGCGAGCTGGCCAAGCTTGACGATGTTGCCTATGTTCGGTTTGCCAGTGTCTATCGGCACTTTACTTCGATTAAAGGCTTTGAAAGGGAGCTAAGCAAGATGAAAGAACGAGCCGAAAAAGTCGCCTAAGTAGTAGGTAATTGCCCGATCTGCCGGCCATTGGCGGACGACAGAACGGGGAGTGACTTACGTGAGGTGGAGCTTACTTTAAAGAAAACCGCACTCCAACACAAAAATAAATAATCATAATCAAGGAGGAAACGACATGGCGCTTAGTACGGCATTGGGTATCAGACGGCTTTTTACCAAGGCAGGAGCAGATCCCTATAGTCTTTTAAAATGGAAAAAAGTTGACGCTGGAATCTTTAACCCCCAAACCAATAAAGCAGTTTTCGAACAAAAAGAAGTAGAGTTTCCGGACAACTGGTCGTTAAATGCGATTAATATTGTTTCGCAAAAATATTTCTGGGGAGAGCTAAATACCAAAGACCGCGAATCATCGCTTAAACAGCTGATTGACCGGGTGGTAGATACCATTACGCGCCACGGGCTGGAGGAGGGTTACTTTGCCGACGACCAAGAAGCCCGTACATTTTCCGACGAGCTTAAATACATATTAGCTACCCAGCGGGCGTCGTTTAACTCGCCGGTTTGGTTTAACATTGGAACCCCGGATAGAGATCAACAGGCCAGCGCCTGTTTTATTCTCGACGTCGACGACAACATGCGATCAATCCTTAACTGGTACGTGGAAGAAGGTTTGATCTTTAAGGGCGGATCCGGTTCCGGTATTAATCTAAGCAAGCTGAGATCCTCTTATGAGATTTTAAGGAGCAGTGGTGGTACCGCGTCCGGTCCGGTTAGTTTTATGCGCGGCGCCGATGCCAGCGCCGGCACCATCAAGAGCGGCGGCAAGACCCGCCGGGCGGCTAAGATGGTGATTTTAAATGTGGACCACCCCGACATTGAGGAGTTTATCTGGTGTAAGGCGGTGGAAGAACAAAAAGCCCGCGTCCTGGAACAAGCTGGCTTTGACATGAGCGTGGACGGCAAAGACTCGTTCTCTATTCAATATCAAAACGCCAATAACTCGGTGCGTGTAACGGATGATTTCATGGCGGCGGTTGAAGCCGATGCTGACTGGCAGCTCAAGGCGATTAAGACCGGTAAACCAATCAGGACCGTCAAAGCCCAAAAAATCATGCGACAAATCGCCGAAAGCGCCTGGCAATGCGCCGACCCGGGAATGCAATACGACACCACCATAAATCGTTGGCATACCGCCCCTAACGCCGGCCGGATTGACGGCTCAAACCCTTGTAGCGAGTATATGCACCTTAGTAATTCCGCATGTAACTTGGCATCCTTAAACCTGCTGAAGTTCTTAGAAACCGACGGGAGTTTCGACACTGAGTCCTTTAAACATACGACGGAAGTGGTCTTCACCGCCCAGGAAATCCTGGTCGGCTACTCATCCTATCCAACTAAGAAGATCGGCGAAAACGCCCGTAAATACCGAGAGCTGGGTATCGGCTACGCTAATTTGGGCGCTTTGTTGATGGCCAAGGGCCTGCCCTATGACAGTGACGAGGGCCGGGCGGTAGCCGCCACTATCACAGCTTTATTAACGGGCCACTCTTACGCGACCAGCGCCAAGATTGCCCGCCGAGTCGGGCCGTTTGCCGGTTACAACAAGGACAAAGAAGCCATGACCAAGGTTCTAAAAATGCACCGTGACGCCGTCGGCAGTATTGACGCTAGCCTGGTGCCCGAGGATTTGTTAAGCGCGTCCGCGGCCGCTTGGGATGAAGCGGTCGAACAAGGCGAGAAGCACGGGGTCAGGAACTCACAAGCCTCGGTATTGGCCCCAACCGGCACGATCGGATTAATGATGGATTGCGACACGACTGGGGTTGAGCCCGACCTGGGACTGGCGAAAGTTAAAAGCTTAGTCGGCGGCGGCACTATGCATATCGTCAATCGAACGGTGCCGCGAGCGCTCAAGGAATTGGGTTATGAACAGACAGAAATTGACACCATCGTGGCCTACATTGACGAGGAGAAGACAATTATTGGCGCCCCTCACTTAAAAGATGAGGAACTGGAGATTTTTGCTTGTTCAATGGGCGATAACGCCATTCACTATAATGGGCATATTAAGATGATGGGGGCGGTTCAACCATTCATTTCCGGCGCTATTTCTAAGACCGTCAATATGCCAGAAGATGTCAGCGTCGAAGACGTCGAGCAACTTTACATTGATTCTTGGAAATTCGGGCTAAAAGCCGTAGCCATTTACCGCGACAACTGTAAGGTTGCCCAACCGCTTAAAATGGCCAAAAAAGAGCCGTCCAGCCAGCCAGCTGAGGTGGACGTGATAGCTGCGCCGGTGGCCACTGAGGCTAACCACGACTTTATCGTCAAGGGAGCTATCAGACGCGAACTGCCCAAACGGCGCAATAGCCGAACCTATGAGTTCAAAGTCGCCGACCTTAAGGGGTTCTTTACGGTTGGAGAGTTTGAAGATGGGACTCCGGGCGAACTGTTCGTTACGGTTGCCAAACAGGGTTCGACCCTGGCCGGAGTGATGGACGCCTTTGGTCGGGCGGTGAGTTACGGACTGCAGTATGGCGTACCGCTCAGAGCTTATGCCAAAGGTATGATAAATCTCAGTTTTGCTCCATCGGGTATCACCGACGACGAAGAAATTCAGACCGCTACGTCGTTAATGGACTACATCTTTAAGCGACTGGCTAAAGACTACTTAAACTTTGACGACCGGTTAGAATTGGGCCTGGCTTCGATCGATGATATCGACAACCAAGGCCAAACCAGCTTGCTAGAAGTACCAGCAAGCCCAATCGTTAAAAACGAGCTAAAGATTTCGACTGGCAGCCCGGAGCCTAAGGCTGAAGAACCGCTGCCGGTCCAACCAAGATCGCAGTTTAAAGATACTAACGCTCCGCTTTGCATCAACTGCGGTAACCAAACCCAGCGTAGTGGCAGTTGCTATGTCTGCACAGCTTGTGGCTCGACCACAGGTTGTAGCTAGTTAAAAGCAGTAACCCACCACAGAGATAGACCAGCCATAATGGGCTTCCTCCGCCAACCAGACTATTTGAGATAAAAGTAGTTATATAATCATGTTATTAAGTATGTTATTTAATTTTCTCTCTGTTATTAATTAAAATTATATAATTAATTATATAACCTACCTAGACTATTAACAGGTGTAAAAAGCGACGTTTCTTAAAAAAATATAACTATATTTCTTTTTTATTAAATGAATTAAATAAAAAGGGCCGCTAACTCACCACCAAAGAGGTTGTTTGTTCCCAGCCGTTGACGCTCGGACTGTGCTAACATTTACCACATGAAAGTGTTTGTGCTTTATCACCCGGACAGCGAGCACCATCGGGGAGTCGATGACTTTGCCCGCGAACTATCCCGCGAAACCGGCCACACCCTAGATTTGATTAGCCTGGATACGCCAAACGGCGATCATCTCGCTCGGCTATATGACGTGACCAAATATCCAGCGGTTGTGGCTACGACCGACACTGGCGAGCTTAGACAACTTTGGCAAGAAGAAATGCTGCCAACCATCGGCGAGGTCAGCGGCTATTTTAGCTGATTGTCATATCCCAGCCGCGATAGTACAATTTAATCAGATGCAATCCGATTAAAATCAACGGATGAGCGGCTATCAACCGCGAAAGCACCGGGAGGAAACTTCGCCTAATATTAAGGCGGACAAGTATAACCTGGCGGCAACAGGCCCGTGACCAAGCCTGAATCGAGCGCTGAAACGCTAGAAAAAGTCTTTCAGAAGCAGGATGGTACCGTCCGCCAACAAGCGGATTCCTGCAGACGAAAGTTTTTTATTTCGGAGGAAAAATGAAATTTACCCACGGTGCTCGCCGACAGGCGTCCGTATACGAAAAAGAGCTAGTTAAGTATTGGAAAGAAAATCGAATATTCGAAGAGTCAGTTACACAGCGTCCGATTGATAAACAATACGTATTTTACGACGGTCCGCCCTTCATAACCAATGTGCCTCACTCTGGCAATTTGTTAGCTAGCATAATTAAAGATGCTATTCCGCGCTATCAGACAATGAAGGGCTTCCGGGTGGAACGGGTATGGGGTTGGGATTGCCATGGCTTACCAGCCGAAGTGGCAACGGAAAGAAAGCTCGGTATAAAGGATAAGCGTGATGTCGGCACAAAAATTTCGCTGGAAGATTATATTAAAGCTTGTCGCGATAATATGGTCCAGACCGGCTCTTTGTGGAATGACACCATTGACCGGGTTGGCCGCTGGGTCGATATGGAAAAGGCCTACAAAACCATGGACAAGGAGTATATGGAGTCGGTGTGGTGGGCGTTTAAACAACTGTACGACAAGGGCAAGATATACGAAGGCGTGAAGGTCTTGATGTACTGTACCAGAGACGAAACACCACTGGCTAAAGCCGAGATTGCCATGGATAATTCTTACCAGGATGTAACCGATCCGAGCGTTTATGTTAAGTTCAAGTTAAAAAACGACAACAGCTATCTACTGGCCTGGACCACCACCCCTTGGACTCTACCAGCCAACACCGCCATAGTCGTCAACAAGGACTTTGATTACGTTGAAGTTGAGGTGGCCGGAGATAAGCTGATCCTGGCCAAAGACACTCTTGAGCGCGCCCTGAGAGACGACACCAACAAACCGGTGGGATTTAAGGTTATTCGAGAGTTTAAGGGCCAAGAGTTAGTTGGTAAATCGTATGATCCACTGTTTGAGGACAGAGGTAAAAACGCCCACAAGGTTTGGCATGCCGATTTTGTCCATCTGGATGAAGGCACCGGTATCGCGCACGAAGCTCCGGCTTATGGCGAGGACGACTTTACCTTAAGTCAGCAAAACTCCGTACCAATCGTGCTTAATACCGATGAGCGCGGCGTCTACACCGAAGGCGATTGGGCCGGGGAACTGGTTTGGGACGTCAATAAAGACATCGCCAAAACGCTTAAAGAACGCGGTATCGTCTGGCGAATAGAATATATAACCCACCCCTATCCGCACTGTCACAGATGTGGCACCAAGTTAATGTACCGGGCCCACCCCAGCTGGTTTATGGACATAGCCGGACAGCGCCAGCAGATGCTGGAAAAAAACGATGACATCTATTGGTTTCCCCAACACATAAAAAAGGGTCGGTTCGCTAAGACGGTTCAAAGTGCGCCGGACTGGAATCTAAGCCGCGATCGTTTCTGGGCTACGGCCATGCCGGTTTGGAAGGGTACTGATAAAGACGGTCATGAACTAATTAAGGTCATCGGTAGCTACGCCGAGCTTAAGGATTTATCGGGTGTCGAACTGGACGACTACCATCGCCCATGGATTGACGATGTCACCTTCACAATCGATCAGGTTGAATATAAACGGATCGATAAAGTAATGGATTCTTGGTTTGAAGCCGGATCCATGCCATTTGCCCAGTTTCATTATCCATTTGAAAACGTTGATAAGTTTGAGAGCAGTTTCCCCGGCGATTTTATCGCCGAGTACATCGGACAAGTACGGGCGTGGTTTTACTACCTGCACGCGGTGTCAGTCGGGCTGTTTGGCGATAATTCCTTCAAAAACGTGGTTGTGACCGGTACGCTGGCTGGCAACGATGGCCGGAAGATGAGCAAGAGCTACGGTAACTATGTCGACCCCAATGAACTGATGGATAGTTACAGCGCAGACGCCTTGAGGTATCTGCTGTTGAGCTCATCGATACTCAACGGCGAGGACTATGCCTTGGTGGATAAAGACGTAGCCGATATCCATCGAAAACTGAGCATGGTCTGGAACATGTATGATTTCTTTACGATGTACGCCGAAGTAGACGGCTGGCAATGGGACGGCAAAGAGATCGATCCGGGTAAGCACATCAACCCGCTCGACGATTGGGCTCTATCGCGACTACACGAGACCATGATCGAGACAGAAAAACATATGCAGGCATATGACTTGCCAAACGCGCTAAAACCGATATTGCCATTTATCGACGACGCCAGCAACTGGTATGTCCGGCGAAGCCGCCGGCGGTTTTGGAAAAGCCAAAACGATAGCGACAAACAGACGGCCTATTCGACGCTACACTACGTGCTTAGACAATTGGCTCATTTGCTGGCGCCCTTCACGCCATTTTTGGCAGAGGAATTATATATAAAACTAACCGGTAAAAAGTCGGTCCATCTAAATGACTGGCCACTACCGGGCCATATCAACCAACTAGTGCTGAACAACATGGCGTCTGCCCGACAGATCATTACCCAGGGACTAGCTCAACGGGCCCAGGCTGGCATAAAGGTCCGACAGCCACTGAGTAAAATAAAAGTTGTAGTTGATACAACGTTGGACGGCGATTATCAAGCTATTATCAAGGATGAATTGAACGTAAAACAAATTGAACTCAGTTTCGGTAAGACGCTAAGCGTGGATTTAGATATAAAAATAACAACAGATTTGAAAGAAGAAGGTGTCGCTAGAGATTTAATCAGGGCGATTCAAGAGCTTAGAAAGACTACCGAATTGGCGGTTGATGATAGGATCAAACTACATGTTAGCGAGCCCACCGACAGCCGGGTGTTGGATCGTCATAAGCCGATAATTATGGCCGAAACACTAACTCAAACAATGTCCAAAACCGCGCTTAGTAATGTCAAAAAAGTAAAAATCAACAATCAGCAATTTGAGATTTCGCTACAAAAGGTTTAGGCCAGTATGCCACGGGTTGATTGGCTCATCATTGGACCAGCCGTCTTCATGGTGGCTCTCGGGTTGGTGGTTTTAAGATCGATCGAACTGACGGCCAGAATACCGATTGACTTTAATCTGGAGACTCAGTTAGTGGCCGTATTGCTGGCGGTGACGGGCGGGGTCTTTGCCTATAAGTTAAAAAACCTCTGGCCGAGACTATCGGGCGGGCTGTATCTCGTGGCGCTGCTAGTTTTGGGGCTAGTTTTGCTTGTCGGCGAAGAAGCCGGCGGTGCCCGACGCTGGATAGATCTTGGAGCTTGGCAATTCCAGCCCTCCGAACTAGCCAAGCTGAGTTTAATTATTATCCAAGCCAAACTGTTGGCGACCAGAAAAAACAGCCTAAATCGACCTTGGCCGCTTGTGTTGTCAGCGGTTTACACTTTAGTTTTGACCGGGCTTGTACTGGCCCAGCCGGATTTAGGTACTGCCGCCTTGCTGGTACTCGTCTGGTTGGCGCAGTTACTTGGTAGCAACCTCTCACGGCGTACATTGTTATTACTGTTGGGCTTCATCCTGTTAGCTATACCGACGACTTATCCGTTCTTGGCCGATTATCAAAAGGACCGAATAAATAGCTTTTTGCACCCTTCGCTAGACACCAGCGGGGACGGGTATAACGCGCTTCAGGCGACAATCGCCATCGGTAGCGGCGGCCTGCTAGGCAAGGGCTTAGACGCCGGTACGCAAAGTCAGTTGAATTTTTTACCATCGCAACATACGGACTTCATTTTTGCGGTCATAGGGGAAAAGTTGGGCTTTGCCGGGGCATTTTTGGTGGTCGTGGCCGCTTGTCTGTTATTGTTACAGCTAGCAGTTCTGACTTGGCGGGCAGAATCTGATTTCGTACGATTAGTTGGAATTGGGGTTGTAACGGTGTTGGCCATTCAATTTTTCATTAATATGGGCATGAACCTAGGCTTGGCGCCGATTACTGGTGTGCCGTTGCCGCTGATTAGCGCTGGCGGCACGCACCTTGTGATCGAGGGCGCCTTAATTGGGATGGCTTTGGGTTTGTTTCGAAAAGGCCAAAAGCTTTACAGCCGTTAGCCTGTCTGTTAATCTGTTTTGGCTAAAGAATCGAGAAAATTTATGAAAGCGGTTATCAATTTGGGCGGACAACAGCATCTGGTAAGCAAAGATGACCTATTAAGTGTCGACCGACTGGCGGTCAAAAAAAAGAGCCTAACACTTATGCCGTTGCTGGTCATAGATAAAGACAATACGTTGACGGGTTCTAGCCAGCTGAAAAATGCCATGGTTACACTTGAAATTATTGATCCCGAGGCTAAAGGGCCAAAGCTGAAAATTATGAAATTCCAAGCCAAAAAACGGGTAAAAAAATTAACCGGCCACCGGCAGCTTCAATCCGTACTCAAAGTAAGATCGATAACTGTTAAATAGACTTTTCCACAACATGGGTATTGCATAAGCTTTTTATTCGTTGTACTATCCGACGGACTTGCACGATTGAAATAAAAAGAGACAAAAAACAAAAATCGATGCAGGTGGAAATATAAAACAACAACAAAAAGGGCGTAACATAGGGCGTAAAAGGGCGTGTGTCTGCTGATTTTAGGCAGGCGCGATTGTTGCTGGTTGTTGGCGACAACGGTTTAGAAACAAACAAAACTGGCATTTTTTGCGCATTGTTTGTTACGCGTGTCGAGGATGACACCAAAACCAAAAATAAAGCGAGCTAATAACCGCTTTGGTGAGACAGTTGCGTTTAAAAAGGTTGGATCAGCTAGGCTGGTCCGATTTGTGCTGTCGAAGTTAAACCAGTGTTTTTTAAATGAAAGTACTGGTTTAACTTTGCTCGGGTCGAAGCAAGTAACCCGCCCAAACCGCCAAGGACAATACTATGGCGTTAGGCGCTCTGTTGATCAGTTTATAAGAATTAGTCGTTCATACGGCTCGGTACATCACGCCCTGGTGCCGGGCCGTATGAGCGACCAATTAAATAACTTAAGCAGTCGTAGACACGCGCGTTCATACGGCTCGGTACATCACGCCCTGGTGCCGGGCCGTATGAGCGTCGCGTGGATTTTGTTAGGGCTGTTTATATTAGCCTCAAGTTTAACATATCTATTGTCTAATCGACGAGCCCTAGCCGCGGCTGGTATCAATGAACAGCTGAACTTCCAGGCTAGATTGCTTAATAGCTCGGGCGGCCTAGCCCTAGACGGCGACTATAACGTCCAATTTAATATCTACTCGGGCGGCGACGGTGCTCCCGGTACGGGGGATGAATCGCTTGAGTGGACGGGTACGCATCTAAACGGCAACACAGACGGCGTTAGAGTGGTTAACGGCTATTTGACAGTCCAATTGGGTTCATCAACGTCACAGGTTAATACACTGGCTAACGTGGATTGGAATGACGACACGTTGTGGTTGTCGATAAATATTGGCGATACCGGCAGCGATACCAACTGTGCCACGGAAGCTAACTTTAATAGTAATTGCGGCGGCGACGGCGAAATGGATCCGTTTATGCGCTTAACATCGGTGCCTTATGCCTTTAACGCAAATTATCTCGACGGCCGTGATTCCACCGGCTTTGTCCAACTTGACCCCGGCGCTACTCCCCAGGCTGTCAGTACGGCCAACAGCGCTATTGCCGTCAACCAGACCGGCGCCGGTAACGTCTTGCGGCTGCAAGGCGGGGGAACTGAC
>DASWIF010000023.1 GCA_036397795.1 Candidatus Saccharimonadales bacterium | reverse complement strand
AGCGTAAGTTTAATCAGAATCTTTCATTGCGTGACGATTGGCGGGTGGATCATCGCCAAGTAACATTGGACAAATACCAGGCCATTTTGAAACCGCTTAATGCCAGCTAGTTACAGTGGACTCAAAACGAAAAGTTAGATTTTACGAGAGTATAATTACTCCAATGGTTTTAGTACAACTTCTCCGTCCCAAGCAGTGGATCAAAAACTTGCTCGTGTTGGCACCGCTGATATTTGCCGGTCGGCTGACGGATGGGCCGAGTGTGGTATTGGCAGTGGGTGCAATGGTTGGGTTCAGCTTACTGGCCAGCAGTATGTATATCTTGAATGATGTCCATGATCTGGAGTTCGACCGCCAGCATCCCTTCAAGAAATTTCGCGCGTTGGCGTCGGGCAAGATCACGGTCGAGGCGGCCTGGTCGCTGGCGGTAGGATTGTTGTTGGCCGCTATCGGTATCACTTGGTGGGTAGGGCAGGAGCTGACTTTGGTGGCGCTAGCCTACGCGGGGTTGATTTTTACCTATTCGCGTTACTTGAAGTCGCAGGTGGTGCTGGATGTGTTGGTAGTCGCGGTCGGATTTGTTTTGCGGGCACTGGCGGGCGCGGTGGCGATTGGAGTGGTGTTTTCACCGTGGCTGCTCGTGACAACTTTATTTCTGGCGCTTTTTTTGGTGTTGGGTAAGCGGCGGCAGGAACTGGTTGGGTCAGACACGGTTGCGCACCGATATCGCCCCGTTCTCGCGGACTACTCGTCAAAGATGCTCGATCAGTTGCTGGTGATGGTGGCAACCGCCAGTTTAGTCGGCTATAGCTTGTACTGTTTGTGGCCGGACACGACCGCGCGACTGGGATCGTCGAACTTGATCTATACCCTGCCGGTTGTTATTTACGGCCTATTTAGATACTTTTACCTGGTCTACCGTCGTGACGAAAACGGCGATCCAACCGAGATGTTGTACACAGACCGACCGCTTTTGGCGAGTGTGGTTTTGTGGGGTGTACTAGTCGTTGTTATAATTTATCAATGAGTCAAGCGAAGCTGGTTCTAACTCTGGCGACTTTGTTCCTGGATTATCTGCTGGTAGTGGGCGCGTTTGCGGCGTCTTATTTTTTGCGCGACGAGCTCAATAATGCTTATTTGGTGCCGTTTGAACAGTTTTTTGTTTTCGCACTGCTGGCGGCCTTAATCTATGTGCTGATCTTTGCATATCTGGGTTTGTACTCGATCGAGCGTGCCCGGGGGTTGGTGGATCAACTTTTCGGCGTGTTCATCGGCGCGTTGGCGGCCACGATTCTGGCCGGCGCCACGATCTACTTTGCCAAGTCGTTCGATTACTCACGACTGGTTTTAGGTACTGCCATGCCGGTTGCGGTGACGTTCGTGTGGTTGGGACGATTGCTGGTACGTGGGTTGGAAAGATGGTTGTACCAGCATGAAATCGGGGCGACCCGGGTTTTGATTATTGGTTCTGTGTCCGCGACCGGGATTCATGAAGGAGAAACGCCGGTTTTGAGCGTCATTG
>DASWIF010000022.1 GCA_036397795.1 Candidatus Saccharimonadales bacterium | reverse complement strand
CAGACTGGCGCTTAAGCCAGTTTCTTCTTTTAGCTCCCGGGCGGCAGCTTCGAGAATGGTCTCGCCCCAGCGGATTTTGCCGCCGGGAATACCCCAGAATCCATACCATGGGTTCTTTAGCCGCTCTTGTACCAGGTATTGGGTTTGGCCGCGGCTTTGCCGCTTTATACCGAGCAGGACGGCAATCTTTGGTTGCCGCTCGATAGTATTTTTATCGGTATCCAGCCGGTTGGCGTACTCTTTGCCAGCTGGTGTCAGGCGGTATTGTCCGCGACCGACCTTCTCTACCAGACTGAGCTTAAGCAAGCGTTTAATATGAAAGTTGAAGTGGTCGCTTCCGAGGCCGGTTGGCTGTCTTAGTGAACTATAGCTGGCCTTTGGTTGAAACAGCAGTTCCCGTAAGATATTGGTCTGAGCCTGGTGGATCTTTACCTCATGAGCCACGTGATGGACACCTCGTTGTTAGTCCAAGCATATCAAGTCTGCCAGCTAAATCTAGTAAAGTCGACTTTAGCTTTAGGCTATAAAGTGGTGGCTGATTCGCGGCCTCAACTAAAAAACCTATCCGGTCATAAATATGCGGGCGATAAAATAGCGTACTTAAGGAATTATCAGACGCTAGATACATTAAACGTGTGGACAAAGCCCAAGGCTTTGATGGTAAAAGCCCAAAAAAGGACTTGCAGTGGGTATAGGTGGGTAGTAGACTGTCTGAAGTGGGTACTCGTGGGTAACCCCTAGCGAGAAAACAAAAACCACGCACATCAAAAAAATAACCAAAAAACAACCTTAAGCCAGTGGACTACTTTGAACGCAAGCTCGACGACAAGCGGCGGCTGACGATTCCCGCCGAACTTAGGCGTGAGTTTGAAAGTGGGCTAATCTTGACCCGCGGTTTCAACAAGTATTTACACATGTATCCGAAACAGGTTTGGGACGACGAAGTCGAACCGAAACTAAAAGGGGATATCTTAAGCGAGCAAGTGGCCGATTTGAACGTTCAGTTTCGGTCGGGCAAGGTTGACGGCGCCCTCGATAAAAAGCAAGGGCGGGTCACCTTAGAGAATCATCTGCTCGAGTACGCCGGTATTGATAAGGATGTGATCGCCGTACGGGCGGGTAATTATTGGCGCTTAAGCGCGCCGATTAGCACGGAAGTCCAGCACTTTAACAAATAATAGTTAAGTTTTTGAAGCTAACTATTCGGCAGTCAACAAGTGGATTTAGGGCACCACTATTAAAAACCCTCGCTCTTTACTCACAACAAAACACCTCCCAAAACTCCACCTCACACATAAGTCTCTTAAAAAGACGCTATGGAATTATAGTGAGAGTTCATCGAATTCTTACACCACAACAACTCCATTAGCAACAAAAACAAAAATTAGACAAAAACAAACACGTTGACTGCTGGTTAGGTGGCTTTGACAAAACAAAAAGAACACCACCACAACAACCATCAGCCAGTACTCTTGAGCGATACTATTCGCTTACTCGCGCCGAAATCCGACGACAGTTACTTGGATTTGACGGCCGGCTACGGCGGACACGCCGCGGCGGTACTAGCTAAAACGAAGAGACCCGACCGGATGGTGCTTGTTGACCGCGACGACGCGGCCATTAAAGCGCTGGATCGGTTTAAAGAGCAGGGCAGCGTCGTTATCCATCAGGATTTTCTCGCTGCCACCAGTCAGCTCTCGGGGCAGAAATTTGACATGATTCTGGCCGACTTGGGTGTCTCTTCGCAGCACTTTGACAGAGCTGACAGAGGTTTCAGCTTCACCTTAAACGGACCGCTCGACATGAGAATGGACCGTTCAGGCGCGCTAACGGCCAGCCAAATCGTAAACGACTGGCCGGTCGAAAGGATTGCGGATGTTATTCGCCGTTACGGCGAGGAACCGCGCGCCTTGGTGATAGCTCAACGGATTGTAGCCAACCGGCCGATTAATTCCACGGCGGTGCTGGCTGAAACAATTCGGCCAGCCGCCAGCCAAAGCGGGCGCCGGAAACACCCGGCCACCAGAGTATTCCAAGCCATCAGAATCGCTGTCAACGACGAACTGACTCAGCTGGACGACACTCTGCCGCTATTACCGGATTTGATGGCGCCGGGCGGGCGTCTCTGTATCATCAGCTTTCACAGCCTTGAGGACCGGCTGGTCAAGCAGTTTTTTAAAGAACTCTGTGGCGGCGGATATGAAGCCGAGCACGAGTTGCTAACCAAACGGCCGATTAAAGGCGAATTAAACGACGTTCACAACCCGCGTGCCCGGAGCGCTAGGCTCAGGGCCGTTGTGAAAATAAAAAACCAAAAAAGAAGGGAGCAGTAGTACATGCTGATCCAAGTCAGAAAAAGCCCTTCGCGGTCTTATCGGGTCCAAGTTCGGGTCGGATAAGCCCTCTCATCAGCCCGCTGCCTGTATAACTAACGGCAGCGGGCGCGACAGGGTAAAAAAACAAACATAAAAATAAACATAAAAACCACCACATGCAACCATATGCTCTTACCTCTCAACACCAAGTATTAAAACGCAATCAAAACACTGCCAAGTACACGCCGATCAGCCGCCGCTTAGGGCCGATTTCCCATGCTTTGTTCGTTGCGCTGATGATTGTGATTCTGGGATTGATGTATCTTACCCAGATTACTAAGACAACCGCGTTTGGCTATCAAGTCAATGATTTACAGACAAAACGGGCCGAGTTGGTCGAGGAAAACCAGCAGCTGGAAGACGAAGCCTCTCGTTTGCAGTCGCTAGAGGCGATCAGGAACAGCGATGTCGCTAAGTCGCTGCAAAGCAACGGCCAGATAGAATTTACTCAGCCATAAACGAGGGCCACAATGACTCAGCGAATCAGGGTTTTATACGCGATACTAGTTCTTATCGGCGGTATCTTTTCGCTGCGGCTATTTAATTTACAGGTACTTGAGGGTGAAACTTATGCTAACTCGGCGCTCAACGAACAGCTAAAAAAGTACGAGATTGCTCCCGATCGAGGACGAATTTATGCCCGGGAAGGGGATAGTAAGGTACCACTGGTTCTAAACGATCTCCAACCAACGCTTTATGCCGACCCGCGCTATGTAACTGATCCGTTGGCCGCGGCCAAAGCTGTGGCTGGTGTAATCGGCGGCGATATTGAAGTATATCGCCGAGAAATGGCCACTACCGACAATTATTATGTTGTGCTAAAAAAACGACTAAATGCTGTTCAGGCCCGAGAAATCGAGAAACTGGCACTGGCCGGAATCGGCCTGCAAGACGCCACCTACCGAACTTATCCGGAGGGCAACCTAGCTGCCCAGCTACTCGGGTTTGTCAACGACGACGGTACTGGCCAATACGGGGTTGAGGGTTTCTTAAACGACGAACTAGCCGGCGAGCCAGGCTTGCTCAGAGCGGTAACCGACGTTAATGGTATCCCCTTAACGTCGGATGATGACAGTATCATTAAGGACTCCCAAGACGGTACCGACGTGGTGCTGACGATTGACCGTTACATCCAGCGGGCGGCTGAACAGGCGTTAGCTAACGGTGTTAAAGCGGCTAGCGCCAAATCCGGCAGCGCCATCGTTATCGATCCAAGTAGCGGCGCGATTTTGGCCATGGCAAACTACCCATCCTATGCGCCGGCAAAATTTTCCGCCGTGAAAGACGCCGCCGTTTATCTTAACGGGGTGGTATCGACCCCTTATGAGGTTGGCTCGGTAGCCAAACCGTTCACCATGTCGGCCGGGTTGAACGAGGGCAAGATTACCCCCCAGAGCACTTATTTTGACGCCGGGTTCGTCCAGGTTGACGACAAACGCATCGAGAACGCCGGGGTGTCCGGCGGGGTCAGCCGAACGATGACCGAAGTTATCCAAAAATCGGTCAATACCGGCGTGGTTCATGTATTAAAAGAGCTCGGTGGCGCCGATCAGGTCAATCAAACAGGACGCAACGTGCTGTTTGACTACTTTACCAAGCACTATGGTTTCGGCTCGTTAACCGGTGTCGAGCAAGCGGCCGAAGCCGCCGGCGTGCTTTACGCCCCGGATTCAGGCGAGGGGAATAACGTTAAATACGCCAATATGACTTTCGGCCAGGGTATGACTTTGACAATGCTTCAAACTGTGGCCGCCTATAGCGCTCTGGTCAATGGCGGTACTTATTTCCAGCCCTATCTGGTTCATTCCCGGATTGATCGGCTGAGTGGTGACGACATGGTGTCGGCGCCCAAAGCCTTAAGAACGGTTGTAAGTGATAAGACTTCGCGTCAAATCCGGGCCATGATGGAGAAAGTTGTCCAGCTGGGTGGCGGTTTCTCGGCCAAACGGGCGGGTTATATCATCGGCGGTAAGACCGGTACCTCGCAAAAATTAGCGGCTGACGGCACTTACAGCGACTACTTAGAAACTGGGTCGTTTCTTGGTTTTGGAGCCGGGGATAAGCCAGCGTACGTTATTATGATAAAGGTCGATGAACCGGGCATACCGGGTTATGCCGGTACGGTAGCGGCGGCGCCAATCTTCGCTAATATTTCGAACCAAATAATTGATTATTACCGGCTATCACCGGTAAGGTAGTAGGGCTTAATATGTTAGAACTCATCGATTTTCAGGACGAATTAATCAGAGTTTTTATCTTAGGCTTCTTAGCATTGGTTCTGGCCGTGATAATCACCCCGCTGTACACCTCGCTGGCCTATCGTTACAAGTTTTGGAAAAAACCGCGAGAAAATGCTATCACGGGTGAAAAGGCCGCCGTTTTTACCAGACTCCACGCCGATAAGCACCGTCGATTAATACCGACCATGGCCGGGGTCATCGGACTTGTGGCTATCACCATAGTTACTTTGTCGTTTAATTGGACGCGCGAGCAAACTTGGTTGCCACTGGCTGCCACTCTCGCGGCCGGTGGCGTCGGTCTAATCGACGACATCATCAATATCCGCGGCAGCGCCCGAGGAATAGCTGGTTTGCGTTCGTCGTTAAAGTTTGGGTTGATCAGCCTGATAGCTATCGGCGGCGGCTGGTATTTTTATAATAAGCTGGGCTATGACTCCATCAACGTTACTTTTTTCGGCCAGGTGGCCGTCGAGTGGCTGTTGGTTCCGATTTTTGCCTTTGTCGTGGTGGCGACGGCCAATGCCGTTAATATCTCTGATGGTTTGGACGGTCTGGCCGGCGGGTTGTTGGTTTCAGCCTTTAGCTCGTTCGGCACGATCGCTTTCTTACAAGGAAACTTTGGTATCGCCGGCTTTTGTCTGACTATTACCGGTGCGTTAATTGCTTATGTCTGGTTCAATATCTTCCCGGCACGGTTTTTTATGGGCGATGTTGGCTCGTTTGCGTTGGGTACCGCCCTGGGAGTTGTGGCTATGCTGACTGATACGTTGGTATTACTGCCGATAATTGGCGGCGTGTTTGTGGTCGAGGCTGGTTCCAGCCTGGCCCAAATTATGAGCAAGCGTCTGCGCGGTAAAAAAATTCTGCTGTCGGCGCCCATCCATCACCATTTTGAAGCCGTCGGCTGGCCGGAAACCAAAGTTACGATGCGTTTTTGGGTGGTCGGCCAGGTGCTGGCGGTAACGGGTATCGCCCTCGCTTTGGTGGGGGGTAATATCTGATGGCCCGGACTACCAGACTGACGACTGACGGATATTTAAGGCGGCACAAAGCGGATTATTCACTGCTGCTTATTACCGGCCTGTTGCTATTACTTGGTACGGTGATGATTTATACAATTAGCCCGGCGCTAGAACAAAGCAGCGTGCTGTATCGGCAGCTCGGACATATTGGTCTGGCGGCGCTGGCCTTTTTAGCCGCGGCCAACTTACCGCTCGATATCTGGCGAAAATTGCATCTGCCGATGCTGACAATTTCACTGGCGGTTTCAGCGCTGCTATTAGTGCCATCACTGGCGCTTGAGGTCAATGGCGCGACACGGTGGCTGGACCTGGGGCCGTTTTCATTCCAGCCGGCGGAAATGCTGAAGTTCTCGTTGGTGATCTATTTGGCCTCGTGGTTAGCCGAGCGCAAACGTAGCCAGCGGCTAAACGATTTTAAGGAAACCATAGTGCCGCTGCTGTTTGTTACTACCGGTGTCGGTTTGTTAATCGCCGTCTTGCAAAAGGACCTGGGCACGATGATTGCCATTGTCGGTATCGTTAGCAGCATGTTA
>DASWIF010000021.1 GCA_036397795.1 Candidatus Saccharimonadales bacterium | reverse complement strand
CCCAGAGATTTTGTTGGCGTGAGCCTTGATCCAAAAGGGCTGCTTCCTCATCGGCGTGCAATTCGGCCCCAATCGCCATAATTTTTTGTTCCAGATCAACAACCGCTTTGACCATATCGCCAAACCCTTGGCGAGCCAATGCTTGAAGCTTTTCAAATTCGATCGGCTGAGAGATGACTTTAGTTTCCATATTGTTTGCGGCTGAGTAGTTATTTTCGGTAAAACTCGGCCGCCTCTTCCGGCGCGATTGGATTTATAATCAAGCCCGAACCAATCTCAACCCCGGCCCAAACGCTGCCGCGCGGAGTTATTTTGAGGTAGAGGTGCTGATCCTTGTCGTGCACAACTTGGTGAAAGTAGTAGTTGTAGGGGAGCTTAAGGCGGCCTATTTTTTTCAGAATTTTTTTAAGCATGGTCGCCAGACTTTTGCGTTCCGCGTCGGTAAGCAGGCTGACGTTGTCAATGTGGCGTTTCGGCACAATCCAAATCTCGTAGTTGTGCATTGAGGCGTAAGGACAGAAGGCCAGCAGATTGGCATCTTCAAATACCCGGCGCGCTCCGCGACTCTCTTTTTTTACCACGTCGCAGTAAACGCACCGGCCGGTTTTGATTTTGTAATCGTGGACTCGGTCAGATTTATCTTTGAGGTGGGGCGGCAGAAACTGCGTCGCGAAAATTTGCGAGTGCGCGTGAACGAGCGAAGCGCCGGCCGCGCCGCCTTCATTTTTGAAAATTAAAACGTAGTCAATTTTTTTGTCCCGCGTAATGGCAGAAGTCCGGTCGCCGTAGAGCTTGAAAAGTTTGGTCAGTTGCGAAACGGATAAGTTCTCGACTTCAGCCCGGTGATCCGGAGTTTCAATCACGACTTCTTGCTGGCCGTAGGCCTTGGGATTTGTGGGTGTGACAGCCGGGAACCCATTTGGGATAGCTACCAGTTCCCAGTTTTCCGGCCGACCGACTACCTCCAAAAATTTTTGGCCGCGTTTTCGCATGGCCAGCGGGCAGAAAACACAACTGGTTTTGCTCGGCGGCTTGAGTCTCTCCGGTCGCTCAACGTCGTGCGGACGCTTGCCACGGCGGGGAGCGATTAACACGTATTTGTCTTGAATGTAGTCTTTGCGAATTTCGGAACGCATATTTTTAGTAAACAGTAGTTAGTAATTAAGTATTAAGTGTTGGTAATTATTTATCTCCGCTACTTACTACTTACTACTTATTTTAGCTTACTTCTGCTATGAGCACAGCAAATGGCAACCGCCAGCGCGTCGGCCGCGTCATCTGGCTTTGGCATGGTTTTAAGCTTAAGCATGATTTTGACTAGGGTCTGAATTTGCCGCTTGTCAGCCCGGCCATAGCCGCTTAAGGCTTGCTTGACTTGGAGCGGCGTGCAGTCCAGGGTTGTTAACCTATGCCGGGCAGCGGCCAGGAGTATGACTCCGCGGGCCTGGCTAACGGCCATGGCGGTGGTTACGTTGGTATGAAAAAAAATTTGTTCAACCGCGACTATTTCCGGTTTATATTTTTTAATCAGCTTTTCAACTGCTGTAAAAATATGTTCCAACCGATTCGCCATCGGCTGTTTCGACTGGGTTTGGATTGAGCCGTAGTCCAATGCGGTTAGCTCATGCTTTACTTGGGTGATAACGCCAAAACCGGTATCTGCCACGCCGGGATCAATGCCTAGGATAATCCGTGGCATAACTTTAGAATTTGGCGTTGGTATAGACTTGGCTAATATCCTCGTCGTCTTCCAGGACGGCAATCAGTTTTTCAATCTTTTCCAGGTCGACCGTGGCTGTTAGTTCTTTTGGAATAAATTCATTTTCG
>DASWIF010000020.1 GCA_036397795.1 Candidatus Saccharimonadales bacterium | reverse complement strand
AAGCATGTCTTCAGACACTTCCTGCGCGCCCACCTCTATCATGTTGATAAGGCCGTCTTTGCCGCAGGCAAGCAGGTCAATGACGGCGCGCGGGTCGCCGTTTTCGTCGCGCTGTTTGTAGGTCGGGTTGATCGAAAATGTGCTACCCCCTTCTTCGAGCCCGACACGCACCGCCGACACGGGGCCGGCCCACGGGATGTTAGAGGTGGCGAGCGCGAGCGACGCCGCGTTTATTGCAAGCACGTCGGTGTCCCAGTCTTCTATCGAGAGCACAGTGATTATGACCTGCACGTCGCGCTTAAGGCCCTTGGGGAAGAGCGGTCTAATAGTGCGGTCGACCATGCGGCCGGAGAGCACCGCCTCGTCGCTCGGGCGCCCCTCGCGGCGCATAAAGCGGGAGCCGAGTATGGCGCCCGCGGCGTAAAACTTTTCTTCATACTCAACCGAGAGCGGAAAGTAGTCTAAATTTGTTTCTTTGCTCCCCATCACGGCAGTTGCTAACACCGCGCTGTTGCCGAGCCGCACTAAGACCGAGCCGTTTGCCTGGTTGGCGAGGTCGGTAAACTCGGCGGTCAACTCCTTGCCGCCTATAGTGGTCGAGTAGATTTTGCTTTGCATGAGTGTTTGCAAAACCCGCGAATTTTAGGCCCCAAGCCAGTCTTGGAAACTACCTATCCGCGTGCTTTGCTCGATTAATTAATACCTACAAACTGTAACAAAAAAGCCCGGCCGAAGCCAGGCTTTTCTTTGTTTATGCCTCCCCCGACATTCGTATCGCCGGGTCTTCGCCCTCGTTATCTGGAGCTTCGGTGTTCTCGGGGCTGGTGTCGGCACTTTGCGAGCGGTCGTCTGCGCCGCTACTAAACCCCGGCATCCACCTGCCCCCGCCGCGGTAGCCGATAAGAAAGTTTTTAGGGTTATCGCTCATGTCGGTAAAGTCGTCTACCGCCTCTTTGAGTTGGCCTGAGGCACTTTTGCCAAAGGCGATAACTTCTACCTGGGTGCCTTGCGTGTAGCGCAGGTACTCAACCAACGGCACAAAGTCGCCGTCGCCTGTTGCGAGCACAATCGCGTCGAGCTTTTCTGACATGGCAATAGCATCTATCGCCATACCAATATCCCAGTCGGCTTTTTTAGCCCCGCCGGCAAACACACGGATATCTTTGACCTTAGTTTCAATCCCGAGCTTGTTGAGAGCCTCAAAAAAGCCCTTTTCGTCCTCGCTTTCGGTGCGGATCACATAGGCCACGGCACGGATAAGCTGGCGGCCTGCGAGCGCCTCTTTAACCACGTTGCCGAAGTTTACCTTTGCTTTATAAAGATTTTTTGCACTGTGGTACAGATTTTGCGTGTCTATAAAAATGCCGACACGCTGGCTTTTATGCTTAATGATAGCCATGAAAATAATGAACAATTAACGATAAAAACAACAAGAACAACTTATCAAAAGACGGAAAGAACAATAAATACTTACGCTAGTATACTACATCGTACCTGTTGTACTTGTCGTATATTGTTTATTTTTTTAGGCCAAGTTTCTTAACAATCGCACTATA
>DASWIF010000019.1 GCA_036397795.1 Candidatus Saccharimonadales bacterium | reverse complement strand
GACTACTGACACCGCCCGCAATGTCCTGGTCGTTCCTGATGTCTGAATCGCCCAGGAGGTTCCGTTCCAATAAATAATCCGGCCCTTGTCGCCAATCGCCCAGATATTATCTGTATCGGCAAAATCCACGTCCAATAAGTGATCGGTCGTTGGTGAAGCGTAACTTGACCAGTTGTCGCCGTCAAACCGGGCCAGTACGCCGTTATTGCCGACTGACCAGCCGTCATTAGCGGCCGTTACCTTAACGCCAAAAAAAGTGCCGCCGGCCGGTTCATTATAAGTGATGGAAATGCTGTCCAGCCGCGGCGCCACCAGCAAATCAGAAGTAGTCAGAGTCAGACGGTACTGCATATAGCGGGAATCGGCGTTGGAAATCGGCGAACCAAGCGGATCGGACAGTTCACCGCTAAAAGCCGACCAGGAACCGTCGGGTACGGCCGTATTGCCGGTTCGGACAGCCGCGGTCAGAGTCGTATTAGCCGGCAGTTCCAGCCGCCAACGAAGCGTCCCCCAGTCAGCCGAGGCGCCGGCGTCAAAGACTGATGAACTGTAAGTGCCGCTGGCCACGAAATGATCGGCGTATTCCGCCTGGGTACCGCTGTTGCCAACGGCATAAACTTCGCTTGATGAAACAACAAATAATGAGTTTAATTGAGTTGAGGTTGGAGAACTATCCAGACTCCAGGCGGTCCCGTTCCATTTAATAATCACGCCGCCGGCGCCGACAGCCCAGCCAAGGGAAGAAGAAGACATCATCACTTCATTTAAATTATTGGCGGTCGGCGAACTGACAACATTCCAGGAAACGCCATCAAACCGCCGGATAGCCCCGTTGCCGGTAACAAACCCGTCAGTGGCTGAAATCATCCAGACTGACAACCAGGTCTCATTGCCTGTGTCAACAAACTGACTCCAGCTAATGCCATCATAATGAAAAATAACTCCGTTGCCGGTGACGGCCCAGACATCAAGATCAGCCACCGCGAAAACATCGTTCCAGGTCTGATTACCGGTATCAGTAAATAAACTCCAGCTGGCCCCGTCATAATGGAGTAAATTTCCGTTAGTGCCGCCAGCCCAGCAGTCGCTTGATGTCCGGCAGTGAATGGACTGAATCGCCTGATTAACCGGTGAAGTGGTGATATTCCAGGAACTGCCGTTCCAGCGAAGGATCTCACCAACCGCGCCGACCGCCCAGCCGTCCGTGGCGGATAACATCCAGACATCATTCAAAGTTCTGATGGTCGGCGAACTGAAAATTGACCAGACTTCACCGTCCCATTTTAAAATAGTTCCGCTGTTGCCAACCGCGAAACAAAGAATGGACGAGGCGCAGGCGACGCCGTTCAGATGGTTGGTGGTCAAAGCCGGCTGGCTAACCCAGCTGGGCGAGGTCGCCAGAGTAATGTTTCCCAGATCGCCGGTGTCAGCCACGACCGTGTTATTAAAAATGCCGTCATTAAAATCAGTGTCAGTTGTTTCAAAAAAGCTGGAACCGGCGAAAATTTTAATCCACTCCGGATCGCCGGTGCCGGTAACTGAAGCCGGTATTCCAGTCCCAGCCACAATCGTGTCCTGAAAAGTCCCGCCGCCAAAATCAGTGTCAGTCGTCTGGGTAATCAGAGTCCCTTCGGCCAGAGTCCAGTCCTTTTCCGCTGCCAGAGCCAGCTGAACCGACGCGTCCTCTCCGGCGCCGACGACGGCCGTGTCAGACAAAGTCCCCGCCCCAAATTCGGTATCGGTCGTTTCCGTCCAGTCAAAAACATTCCAGTCAGTCAAATAGTCGGTTAAGCTAACTGTCCGGCTGATGCCCAGCAAGGTCGTCCAGCTGACTTCGGCCGTAACTTGTTTAGTCCGGGGATCAACTGTTCCGCCGCTGGCGACTATATCGTTAAAAACATCCCGCTCAACATCACTAATAATTATTTTTCTGGTAAAATCGCCGATTATTTCGGCTGTCCCGTCAAATTCCCAAAAACCTGAACTGTTTTTCAAACCATGATCGCCGTTAACCAAATTCAGCCAGTGATTATCACGATTGCTTTTAGCCGCCTCCAGACCTTCTTTGGCCAAAAAAACCGCTTCAGTATTTTCCTGGCCGGCTTGAGTGCTGTAAAAAGCGTCAACCGACAAACCAACAATGCTGGCAAAAACCAAAGAGAACAAGGCGGTGGCGACTATCACCTCGAGCAGACTTTGTCCGGATTGTATTTTATTTTTGAGGGGTAATAGCATTTACCTTAGAGATATATTGGGCAACAGGCACAAGGCACAAGGCAACAGGGATTGTGTCGCCTATGGCGACATTTTTTTTAATAGGGTCGGGCAAAAGGATAATTTCAGCGAGAATATATTGACTAATCACTTATGCCAAACTATTGCCTGATCACTATTGCCTCGCCTTGTGCCTATTGCCTTGTGCCTATTGCCTGTTTCAATAGTTTATCCTTCCCACTTCATTAATATCTATGATTCTCGTCTGATCGGAGGTGTTATCGCTGACAGTAATATTTCCATCAGTATCCGTGTCGCCGTAAATTTTATTAAAAATCAGATCTGAACCGCCGCCGGTCAAACTGATTGAGATAATTAAAATTAAACTGGATAAATTGGTCTGCTCGTTGTCCGGATCAGAGGCGTTGTAAGTTGTTCCTTTAAAAATGACGTATTTATCCGACTCAAAATGAACACTCCAGGAATCGTTTCCCCGACCGGCCATCGCCCGGCTCTGGGCTTTTCTT
>DASWIF010000018.1 GCA_036397795.1 Candidatus Saccharimonadales bacterium | reverse complement strand
GCTTTGGTCATCGTCACCGACGGCCATCAGGTTGTGGCCTACCTCGACGAGCAAATCAATCACAGCCGATTGCATGGGGTTGGTATCTTGGAATTCATCGACCAAAACATATTTGTAGCGCTGACGCAGTTTGGCCAGTACATTAGGGCGACGTTTAAGTAGCTCGACCAGCATAAACAGCTGATCGTCATAATCGATAAAATTAAGTTGTCGGCAAAGTTCGATATAGGTCTTGTAGGCTTTGGCCAGTTCTTGGTGTTTGATTTGCTCCAGTTTATCGGCCGGCGTAGTTTTAGGCAGCGCGTTGGCAAATCGGCTGTACTGTTGGGGCCAAACCAGCTGTTGCTTGAGCCGAGAAAAGTAGTCGCCAAGGTTGCCAAGCTGGCCGTCCGGTTTAGAGATCGGCGCGAAGTAATCAAGATCCAGTTCGTCAAGGTGTTCCTTTAAAAAGACTATTTTGCCGACGTCGCCCAAAAGTCGCAAATTGGAGCCCAGACCGATTTCCGGCGCGAACTCTTTTAAAATCATTTCGCCGAAAGCGTTAAACGTCGTAATCGGCAAATCAAGCCCATAGGAACCGCTCAAGTCTTGCACCACGCGATCCAGCATCTCCTGAGCGGCCTTTTCAGTAAAAGTCAGAGCCAAGATGGTCCGGCCATCAACTCCGTCGGCGATAAGTCGCAAAATGCGTTCAACGATAACCTTGGTTTTGCCGGTGCCAGCACCAGCGACGACTAGCATCGGTCCGTTGCCGTGCTCAATGGCCAACCGCTGCTGTTTATTAGGCTGGTCTTTGCTCCCGCTTTGTTTTGCCATAAACCAAGTATAACAGAGGTGTTAGCGGGATTAACCGACTTCTCTTAGCGATTTTGCCGATGAGGTCAGACGCGAGGTAAGAGGCTACCAGCCACCACCGCCGCCACCGCCACCACCACCACCACTAAAACCGCCGCCGCCACTAAAACCGCTGGAGCCAGAACTACTGGACGGAGCAAAGGCCGTGTTGCTGGCGGCCCGCAACGAGCCGACAGAATCGGCTAGCACGACCGGCGTGAACGTCCCGTGATAAGAATCGAACCAGGCTGGCGGCTGGCTGTACAGCTGCTCAAACTGTTTGGCCCAATCCTTTTCCAGGCCGAAAAGCATGGCGTATGGTAGCAGTTTCTCGAACAAATTGAGTTGTGTCGCCGGCTCAGCCGGGTCGCCATATTGTTTGACACCCTTCGGGCTTTGCAGATATTTGAGCCGTTCGACTTCGGCTAGACCGATGTATTGCTTTAGGCCAAGCAGTGCTTCTCGGGCGGCCACTCCTTTTTTTGACCGGGCTGGCATAACTGGAGCGAATAAGAGGATTATTAGGCCGCTGCCCAGTAGCCCGGCGCCCAAATAACGGCTGAGATAGAAAAACATCAGCCCGCCACCTACGATCAATACTAGCCCGCCGCGTAAATACCAGCGCTGACGGATTTTATTGGGATCGGAGTTAAAATAGTGCCGTTGCCAGAGCCCTTTGGGTACATCCTGTTGCAGCCTGGCGGCCGTTTTGTACAGCTTGTTGGCCGAGCCGCTCAAGTTGACCAGCTCACCCACCGCCGATGGCGATTTAAACAGGCCGTTAACCACCGCCTGTTGTGACGCCGGTAAATTACTAGCGTCTTTGATAAGCTCCAGCGAATACTCGGGTTTGCTGCCAATTAGTTGTTTTTTCTGGGTCTCATGGATTCTTAAGTAACCGTCTACTGCCAGTTCAATCAGGCTGGCGCTAATAGCTTCGGTGCGGAGCCGCTCATTTAAAATAACATCGGCGCTTAATGCGTTTAAGTCTTGCGGCGCCACGTACTCGGGAATAATTACGCCGCGCCCGGCCGGATCACGGCCGTACCGCCTCCAGCGCCGGAGCATGTAGCCCAAGGTCAGGACCGGCGGCAGCAGGCCGCTGAGAATGAAGAATTGATGGCGGCGGGCCGGCCAGGGGTCTTCTTTGAAGGTGCCGGGGTTAAAGCCGAGTACTAGTGATAGGTTCTCAGTTGGCGCCAATTGACGGGCGGTAAAGGTGATGTCGGCGCCGTCGGCCGTGATGGTTCTCTCTATAGTGCAATCGCTGGCGGTTGAGCCAAAGCTGCCGCTAAAGCAGCGCTGTCGATCCTGTAAGTTCGGCAAAAGCTCATTCGGGATGTGGACAGTCGCCGCTACCAGGCCGAACGGCTGTGGCCACTGATCGCCGTTAATATCCCAAAAAAACTCATCGTGATCGTCATAAAAAGTTATCACGTTTCTGAGGCTATAGGCGACATTATAGGTAGTCCGGCCGTGGACAAAAGTTCCCGGATCGCCGATTCTGAGCACCGTATGGTCGGCAGAGTCGTAAGTCGTAAAAGTATATTCACGCTGTTTCTCGTCGGTTACAGATATGATCGCCAGTCCCAGGCTGTGGCCCTCATAGTTTTGCGGGATGGCGCGCAAGATGCCGTGGTTTTGATCACTGGCAGGAAATTCAGCCACTATCGTTTCTTTGACTAGCATCGCGGCGATTCCGTCCTGGTCTCGGCTGAGTCGATAATCTGCGCTAAAGGACTCAATGGTGAAGTTATTAACGTCCTGGGCGAACAGTTGGGTGCTACCCACGACTAACAAGCCAAACGCCAGCAAAAACCGTTTCATACTTAGCTATCATACTGGTTTTTCAGACCTTTTAAAGCTAGTGGTTATTTACAAATCTTGCGCATAGTTGTATAATATTAACCAATATGCAATCTTATCAGCTCCGACGAGTAGCGATTATTATGTTGGCGGTAGTTCTGCTAGTGTTTGGCGTGGTCCAACTAGCTAATCTGTTCCGTCGCTCCGACAATTCGTCCTCCATCACCCAAACGGCCGATCTGCTCGACCTGCCTGATTACGCCGCCGCCGACAGCCGGGTGGTATTGACCCAGCAAGGCGAAATCATCGCCCGAGAAGATTATCGGGAAATCAAAATTAGCATTAGTCCCAACCGCCGGACGGTCGAGATCATCAGCGGTTACAACGGCCGGGTCATCGACAGGCGAAGTTTGGCCAACGACCGGGCGGCCTACGCCGTTTTTTTGCGCGCAATTAATCAATTTGGCTTTGACGAGTCCAAAGGCAATGATTTGGGCGACGACGAGCGCGGCATCTGCCCCGGCGGCAACCGGACGGTTACGGAATTGTTAAATGATGGCGAGCCGATTTTTAGATTGTGGGCTGCCTCATGCAGCGACCGACTCGGCAGCCTGGCCGGTGATGCCGACGAACTGGTTGAACTATTTGAAGCCCAGATTCCTGATTTTGATGGTTTTACCCGTGACGTTAGACTATAAAGTCTATTTAAGCGAAAAAACGACGCTAATACTCAAGTTAAACTCATTCTCGCCCGGCAAGACCGGCAAGGACGAGCTATCACTCGTGACGCTGTCTTCGGTTGTCTGGGCCCCGCGGCCTTCGGCTAATGGATAAAAATCGAAGCCGCTTAAGTCGCTGACGGTGATAGCCCGCCCCAACCGTAAACCGAGCAATTCGGCCGATTGGTTAGCCTTGGCACGGGCATCCTCGATGGCTCCCGCTCGGGCTTGGCTTTCCAGCTCTTGACGTTTGGCTTCGGAAAATTGGGCGAAAGGCGTCAACTGGCCCTCGGCTTTGGATATTTGCAGATAATCTTGTACCTGTTGGGCCAACTCCTGTGAGTCGAGGATAATCGTTAAGCTGGCCGTCACGCTCGTGTTTGTTCTCGAACCGGTCCTATCGATTGCTACCAAATATTGTTCCCCGCTGCTATACGCAGTCAATTTAATCTTACTTTCCTCTACGCCGAGGGCCTTGAGCGTGGCGATGACTTCGGTCACAGTTTCGTTTAAGTCTTCTTTAAGTTGGGCTTCATCTTGGCCTTTCAGACTGAAAGTCGGATAAAAGACGAATTCGTCGGGCACGGCCGTGAGAGTGGTGTTACCGGTCACGCTGACGGTCCTATCTGGCCCGCCTTGCCAAGGCCGCCACAAAACCAGCATGGTCGCTATTACCACGATAAGTCCGATTACCACCAATTTAAGATTGAGCGAGAAACTTACTAGTTGCGAGTCGGGTTTATTTAGGGCCACCGTTTTTTACCGCTTAAACTTAGGATTAAATTATACACCCCCGCGGCCATCAAGCCGATATCACTTACGGCCGAAGCGTAAAAACTCAAACCAGGCCTCTCTGGCTTCGTTGACGGTTCTTATGTCGGCGGCCGATAACAGATATGGCTTATGATCGGATTTGAGCGAGCGATGGAGTCGGTTCATGATCAAACGGGCTTTAGTATCCTTTTGCTTAAACTTCTCGAGTGCTTGCCGGTATTGGTCTTTCATATTTTTGTATCAAGCGGCTTTAATGACCCGCAGAACCGTACCATGGACCTGATAACTGTTCACGTCGTTAGGGTCCATGACAATTGGGGCGTATTCCCGCGAGGATTCGGATACCAGCCTGATCAACCGGTTGGCTTCGTCCCGAACATATTTTTTTACATTGGCCAACCCACCCACGCTCGATACGACGTAAGCGCCGCTGCCGGGAGCGGTGTTACCGCCATCGACGACGATATAGTCGCCGTCTTCTATGTTAGCGCCACTGACATTGGCCCGGTTCATTGAGTCGCCGACGGCCTTGACCGCAAATAGTTTAGAAACATCCTTGGTCGGCGCCAGGCTGGGGCTGAGAGTCAGAGCGCCCCAGTCCGATTCTTCGGCCAAGCTCAGCGGTTGGCCGCAATTGGCTTGGCCCAGGATTGGAATCTGGAGGATTTGGGCCAATGTGTTAGACGGGGTGGCGGCGCGCAAAACGCCAAATGGCGTGCGGACTAACCGCCCAGTATCGATCAGTTTTTGCAGATGGTGCTTGACCTGTTGCGGATGGCTGACGCCGATCTTCTCGCCCAGTTTACGGTAGCCTAGCTTTGACAGGTCTTCCCGCCGGGCTAATTTGAGGATATTCGATTGGATAACGTGCATTTATGGACTCCGGTTTCGGATTAAATTAATTAGAGTTCACGACCCCTAATATAGGCCAGCATCATCCGCTTGTCAACACGTTCAACAATGTTCAACAAAAAGACTTGACAAAAATTTAGGACAGGCATTATGATAGATAGGCACATAACTAAAAGGAGGAAGCATGGCTCGTCTAAGCAAACCAACTAAGTTCGTTGACTTTGTTATAAGCGAGGCCAGGCCCTCCTTTAAAAAGCGCCTAGTGCGCGACTATAGGACCTGCTCGATTACCAGGCGCGGTAACGAGCGGCTGATCAATCTGCGCGTACCCCTTGAAGTGCAGCAGCGGATTATCACTGCCTACGCCGAGGGCAAGCAGGTCCGAATCTTTGCCTGAGGATTGCTCGGGAGTACCTTTTAAGAGACGTTATGTGTGAGGTGTTCTTTTTGGATGCCGTCAACTTAGAAGCGTGGGCGGCATCTTTTAATTTATAATCTATAGCCATATGGATATAGACTCAGCGGCTAAACACTTTGCCAAGACTGATCCGATTATGGCCCGATTGGCTGTAACGGCTCTGGCTAAGGACTCCGGTTTTGAACTGCCCGCCAAGCGGCCGGCTGATTTATATTTCCGGTCGTTGCTAAGCTCAATCGTCAGCCAGCAGCTGTCAACCAAGGCGGCCGATACCATCTGGAATCGGTTCGAGGCCCTGGCCGGGCAACCGACGCCCAAAAACGTGATAACTATCCCCCACAACAAACTTCGGGCTGTCGGTATGAGCCACGCCAAAGCTCGTTACGTACTGGGTTTGGCCGACGATGTGGCCGCCGGGCGTTTAAAACTAGACGATATTGATAAATTGGACGATGAGGCGGTGATCGGACGCTTGGTGAGCGTCAAAGGCATCGGGCGCTGGTCGGCCGAGATGTTTTTGATGTTCACCTTAGCTCGGCCCGATGTCTTTAGTCTGGGTGATCTTGGCTTACTGCGGTCGGTCGAGGAGCTGTACGGCCGGCCCGGGATAACGCCAGTTGAGCTGGATACGCTATCCCGGGCCTGGGCGCCGCACCGCACATCGGCCGCTCTGCTTCTCTGGCACAGTCGGGACAATAAACCAAAGGTCTAAAGTACCGGTCCATCGTTTCGCTCATTTCCTGCCGCTTCCATTACAGGTCCGGCAGGTAGACCAGCCGATGGTCCTCTTGCCTTTGCACTTTGGGCATTTCTCCTCTTCGCGCCGGCAGTATGAGCAGCTGCCCCAACCGATCTCACGATGGCAGTTTCTACATTTGGCCAACCTAATCACCGCCTCAAAGAACGCTCGGGAAAGGACTGCCCTTTCCGTCAAAGCCGGACCATACTACAATTTATTACCTTGAGAGTCAAGATAGCTTGTGGTACGGTGGTTGAATGGAATCAAACCAGGACGAGTTGTTAGCAAACCTCGGTCAAGTTCTAGCTGAGGCCGACCCGGTACCGGCAGGAGTAATCGATGCCGCCAAGGAGGTTGGCAGGACGTTGTTAATCGGTGTTGATCTTGCGGGTTTAACCCCCGATGGTGGTCAAATTGTAACGAAGCCGCTCAACCGGCCAAGCCAGGTTAGAGACAGCGAGACTTTTACGCCTTTCAAACAACCAGCTACACCGCCACCCTCATCGGCTTCGGCGGCAGATTTCATGGTTGATTAGCTTTTTAGCAACTGGGCAAAATTTTTCTGAAACTTGGCTAGCTTGGGGTTAATAATCACCTGGCAGTAGGCGTTTTGGGGGTTCTTATTGAAGTAATCCTGATGGTAATCCTCGGCTGGGTAAAAGACGTCGAGGGGTTTTAGCTCGGTCACGAGGGGGTCGTCCCACAGCGGCTGGCCGACTTCCTTAAGTGATTTTTCGGCCGAGTTATGTTGAGAGTCGCCGTTATAAAGAATAATCGAGCGGTACTCCGGCCCCACGTCGTTGCCTTGCCGATTGGGCGTGGTCGGGTCGTGGATGTGCCAGAATATTTCTAAAATTTTCTCGTAAGTAATCACGTCCGGATCAAATTCAATTTTGACAACCTCGGCGTGGCCAGTATCTTTGGCGTGTAGATCCTCATAGGACGGATTATTCAGTTGGCCGCCAGCATAACCGGAAATCACTTGCTCAACACCTTTGACACGTTGGTAAATGGCCTCCAAACACCAAAAGCAACCGCCGCCTAACACTGCCGATTGTCGGTTGGTCATATTCAGCTACTGCCTGATTATTAATCGTTCGACTTTGGTGCTTAACAATCGGTTTAACTCCTCTATTAAAGTCAGCTGATTGAGCCGGACTTCACTGGCCAGCGACGACGAGCGGACCAACACGAATAACTTAGAGTCGTTAAACTTGGTCACCTTGGCTTGGTCAGCATAGTACCGCTTAAAAACTTGCTGGCAGAGGGCAAGCTCGTCGAGCTTTTGATCGACATCCAGCTTGTCAGCTTTTGATTTGAGTAAATCTTTGAGTGAATCCATTATCTGTAATTATAGCTGAGTCAGTAAAGGTTTTAACCGGGTAATCAATAAATTACCTGACGGGTAATCCCCCTAGGGCTGGGGAGTTGAGGGATCTAGTCAGCCGCCTTGGCGCGTTGTCTCCTTAACTCTCGTCTCTCGCTCTCGGTAGTCCCGCCCCATATGCCGTGGTCTTCATTTTTTTCTAACGCAAATTCCAAGCAACGTTCTTTGAGGTCGCACTGAGCGCAGATTGCTTTGGCCGCGGCCTCGCGGTTATCCCGTTTGGGTTTACTTTCCCGAATGGGTTCACCACCCCGGTCATCAAGCTCCGGTGGGAAAAAATACATGCTTTTTAGCCCGCGGCACCGGGCCTTCTCTTGCCAATCCAGCTCCGAGAGGGTAATCGGTATGCGGGTGGGGCCCTTTTTACTGGCAGTAGGCTTTTTCTCGGGACGCTTGATAGGAGGCGGTTTGACTCGGTCGAGTAGGTTCAGCAAACGGTCGTCTTTTTGAGGGTCCCGGCGGCGCCCCCCGATGACCCTGACCGACAACCAACCTAAGTATTGCCTGATGGCACTTTGGGGCGGGCTGTTAGGCTTTTCCAGCTCCTCCAACTTAGCCGAAACCGTGCCGTCGTGAACGAAGCCGTCGATTGCTTCTACCCAACTTCTCTCTAGAGTTAGCAAGGGCTCAGCAGTTGGCGATTTGTCTTGGGCGGATTCTGTCATGTCTTTACTATTATCGTATCTATCGTCAGACAACACAAGTAATGGGCCGGTTTGTCAATATGCGATTTGAAAAATATACTCCGATAACTGATAATTACCATGCGCTTAAGCCAAGCGAGGCTTAAGTGACAGGCGGTGAGAGAAAAGGCTAAGCCGTCTCTCATAATCGTTGGGGAGTAGCCAAGTGGTAAGGCACCGGGTTTTGGTCCCGGGATTCGGGGGTTCGACTCCCTCCTCCCCAGCCAGGCAAAAGCAATATCTTCAAAAAACAGTAGCCCAGTGCGCTAAAATAGCAGCCTGTGTAAACAACCGACCCCGTGTCGGTTGGAAAAATATCTACCCGAAACTGACTGGCCCCGATCGCCCCAAAAAGCCACAAGCCTGATATTATTGTTTCTAAATGACATGGTTGATGCTCGTTGTTCTGGGTTTAGTAGCTGGGGTGGCCAGCGGGCTAGTCGGTATCGGCGGCGGCGTCATAATCGCGCCGGCTCTAGTATTGTTATTTGGGTTTAGCCAGAAACTGGCTCAGGGCACGACTTTGGCGCTGCTAATTCCGCCGATTGGAATTCTGGCCGCCTATACCTATTACAAACAAGGGCTTGTCGATCTCAACGCGGCCGGCTTTATCGTCATTGGCTTTCTGCTGGGCAGCTTGATCGGCGCTAGCTATATCACCCAACTATCAAACGCCACCGTCACAAGGGTGTTTGCGGTATTTTTAATATTGCTGGCAATTAGGCTGCTGATCGCGGCTAAGTAAAACCCCTTAAGGGCCAACTGAGCTGATGCTAAAAACTGTTAAAATAGATCTTAAATGAGTGTCGATACCATAAAACTAAACGACGGGGGCAGTATCCCGGCTATCGGCCTGGGGACCTCAAGATTAACCGGCCAGCAAGCCGTAGAATCCGTCGGGCAAGCAATTAAGGCTGGATATCGATTGATCGATACGGCGGAAATGTACGGCAACGAAGCCGAAGTCGGGCAGGCTATCAATGACTCCGAGGTTAAGCGGGCGGAGATATTTATCAATACCAAAATCTCTCCCCGCCCAGGTCCTCAGACTTACCAATCTATTAAAGACCGCTGCCACCAGATGGCGACAGATTACGTTGACATGTGTTTGATCCACTGGCCGCCGGCCGGCGGCGACGGCGAGGACATGTGGCCGGAGCTGGTTAAAGCCAAGGCCGACGGCCTGGCTAAACATATCGGCGTCAGCAACTACACCATTGAGCAGCTAAAGAAACTGCAAAAGCTAGGTGAACTGCCGAGTGTTAACCAAATCGAGGCCTCGCCGTTTGGTTTTGACCAGCAACTAATCGATGACTGCCAGGCCCTGGGCGTGGTAGTTCAAGCCTACAGCCCGCTGACCCGCACGGGCAGGCTGGGCGACGCTAATCTGGCTGAAATTGCTAAAAGCTATAACAAGTCTCCCGCCCAGATATTGCTGCGTTGGAGCCGGCAAAAAGGCCTGTTGCCCTTGCCTAAGGCGACGAGTGAGGCGCACCTAAAGGACAATTTGGAAGTTTTTGACTTTGAGCTAACTCAGGCTGATATGGTTAAGCTCGATGGCCTCAATGAGGGTTACACTTTTAGGCAGTCTTAGCCAATTTCTTAGCTAGTTGGAAGATGCTATGAATTCGCGTGACGCTTGGTGGTAGATCCTGGGTGTGGTTCCAAGGTTTAGTGACAAGGTAAAATTGGTGTTTGAGCGGCTGGAGCCTGACAGCTACGCTCAGTGTGTCATCTACCAAAAAAGCCGGTCGGCGCTGCTTGGCCACCTGGAACTTATATTCATCACCGTCAGTTTTTTCTGGTCTTTGATGGACGTGGCTAAAATACTTGTCTAGACCGTGCTGGTTGAGCCAAAGCCCGGTTGTAGTTCTAAGGTTTGGCTTACGAGCGGTCAACAGTTCAAGGTCATAACCGCATGTGCGTAGCAGTTTTAAAGCGGCAGCGGCTTGCTTGAATGGTTTGACTTTCATAACTAAGTCCGGCCGACCCAAAAAGTCTCGAATCAGATTTGCGTACTGTGTCGGACGGCCTAAGCGGTGCTCCTGTGTTAAATCGTTAAAGTAATATTTATTAACCGACTTGGAGTTGACGTAGCGAAGCATGGCAGCCTGGGTGCGAGCTAAAGTGTCATCTAAATCGATCAAGGCTAATTTTCTTACAGACACTGGGCCCTTTCTATTAATAGAGCTGCTAATTTTTTAATGCCGGGATTGTCTGGTACGGAAATACGCTCCAGTCCATATATCGGCAGTGTGTTTATGGGAATTGCCTGGTGCTCGCGCACAGAGCGAACGTGGAAGTCAATCGGTACTTCGATCTTAGCGAATAAATCGCGCCAACCGTCTTCGGTCTGCAAAAACTGGCTGGTCTCATCACTTTGAATTCGCCCACGGGTTACCAAAATGCCGATTTGAGCACAGCCAGCTAGTTGCAGGATGTGTTGGTTTTGTTGCCGGCCTTCTAAGTCGCCGATGACAATGGTTGATTGATCGTTTAGGTAATATTGAGCGTAGTCATAATATTGCGTCAGGCTAACTTCGGCGCGCTTGGACCTTTGTGACCAATCCTTGCGGCCTAAGATAGCGTCGTGCGTATCAGACCAGCGATCCAGTTCATACAAACTCGTATCGATGTCATTTTGCCTAAGGTTTTCAAATAAGGAACAGGCCAGGGTCGACTTCCCCGCATTGTCAAACCCGCCAACTAACACTCGGCACACCCCGCTGAGCGCAACCTCGGCGGCCGGCTGACGGGTTATTCTTTCTGGTTTGGTAGCGAGCTCCATACTATCCCTTCCGTTTATAGGCTTAGGCTGGCATGACTTGTAACTCCAATCTAGACTGGTCGTTTTGACTTATAAACTTGTTGAGTCAAGACGAATTGACTAAAAAATTTGAGTCAATTTTTCTATAATGAAACTGATGCACTACATTCAACAAAAAATTCTTCACGCTTTAACCTTGACCGACAAAGCTCGTTACTCTCGTCTCAAACCACCCGAGATTGAAAGCAATCTGTTCATCTATCACCTCAAACAAACGATGCGCGATAAGTTGGTCGTAAAAAATGACGACGGCTCATATTCATTGTCTAATGCTGGGCAGGCCTACGCCGACAAAGTCAGTCTTAGCAGCTACAAGCTGCGATCCCAGGCTAAAATCGTTAACCTAATCGCCTGCAGCAATCGGCGGGGTGAGTGGCTGCTCTATAGGCGCAAGCACCAGCCCTTTATCGGTCTGAGCGGTTTTCCATACGGCAAGATACACTTGGGCGAGACTATAAAAGAATCGAGCGAGCGCGAACTGCTAGAAAAAACCTACTTAAAGACGTCTCTTACTCATCGTGGCGACGCTTATATAACGGTGTTAAAGGATCACGAACTTATAACCCACACTTTGTTTCATGTTCACCGTGGTCGTAATCCAGTCGGCAGCCTAAAAGAGGCCACCGACATCGGTTATTGTTATTGGGATAAAGTTGATAAAACTAAGCCCGAAAAGTACTTCCCGGGATTTATTGATATTTTGAAGCTGGTTGAGCGTGACTCCGGCGAACGTTTTTTTGCTGAGCACACCTATCACATCTAACCTAGTATTGACAAGTAAATAGTTTAGGTGTATAATAACTATATACAGTCTGTGAGGGCTGCTTTTTTTATGTTAGATATAACCCTACTCACTATTGCTGGTGTTTTAGCCGGTGCCGTGGTTGTGACCGAAACCGAAGCGGCCGTCCGCTTAGGCGTGGCGATGTCTTTTGGTGTCTTAGTCGGTCTGTTCTGGCTGGTTGTTATCCCTTTTCACGCCGAAGCGAGCGATATCTTTAGGCGAGACGACATCAACGATTAGCCCCTCAACCTCCTTAGCGGCATAATTGGCCGCTTGGTACGAACGTCCATAGATGTAAACCCGCAGGCCAAACCTCTTAGCCAGCGTAGTCGTAAAGCGGTTGAACCACCAACCGCGGATAATAATCACGTTTACCCCCAGCCGCAGCGCCTTGTTAAGCGTCAACCAACCGACTCGGCCAATCAAACCGGGTGTAAATTCACTGCCTTTAATCAGCCGGATGTCTTTGGTCCGCCGGGTTGACAACAACAAGCCATGAGGGGCCGACGTGCCGGCCAGTTTGGTGATTAAGGGTTTAATCGAAAGACTGTCTTTAAACTCAAAATTGACAAAGGTCTGGGGTAGAATTTGTTCAATCACCGTCTCGGCCAGGGCCAGCGGTTCGCCGCCGGCCAATCTGATCTGGCCCAAATCAGCATCGGTAATGTCCGCTACTGCTAGATTGAGATTGGCCACCCGCCGAAGCGACTTGTCGTGGCATAGAACCAGGCGTCCGGAGCCGGTCGAGCGGATGTCGCATTCGACACCCATGCCCTCTGCCACGGCTGCTTGCAGGGCCGGCAGCGAGTTTTCAGTGGCGCTGGTCCTAACGCCGCGATGCGCTATAATTTTCATAAGTTAAATAGAATTGTAACAATGTTACTCGATATTGGTACTGGAATTCTGTGGGGAGTATTATTTGATAACTTCAGCAATCTGCATAGTCTGAGTACTTTTGCCCTGTTTGGTGCGGCCGCTAATTTGGCTCCGGACCTCGACTATATTTATCATTTATATAAAGGCGGCAATACTAAAAATGACCACCGTCACCGAGAAGTCTTTCATAAACCCTATTTTCTGCTACTGGGGGCGGTTATCATCGGTCTGGCCTTCGACTGGTTGTTAGCCGGGTTGTTCGTGTTGGGCGCTCTAACGCATTTTCTACACGATAGTATCGGCATCGGCTGGGGGGTACAATGGCTGGCGCCATTTAGCAGCGATCATTTTGCGTTTCTTTATCGGGTGCATACTGCCGCCAAACCCCAGCCAGCAAAGCAGCTTGTCTATCGCTGGCCCAATAAGGATATCGATAAACTCAACCGCCAACACGGCGACCCGGATTGGTTTAGAAATACCTATCTCAAATGGCATCCGTTTGCCGTGTTTGAAGGTTTGGTATTACTTATCGCCTTGGTAGTGTTGTGGCTCGCCGCCAGGAGTGCCTGAAATAAAACTATTGAGCCTGGGCCTAGGTTAGGTTTATGCTGGAACGAGTAATAACGAAAGGAACGCCATGTTTGAGGTGCTAAAGCCGTTTGAGGCCTGGCTGCAGGATGTATTTAAGGGATTTCCCCATTTGCCAGCTAACGCTCGCAAGTCATTGGCCGGTTTTTACCCCTGGCTGGCGTTGATTGCCGGTGTCGTTCAAGGCCTGGCCGCTATCAGCCTGTGGAATCTTGGCCACAGTGTCAACCGCTACGCCGACTACATCAACAGTCTGTCAAATTCATTGGGCGTGCCGTCATCCGTACCCAGTCTGGGCTTATTTTACTGGCTGGCTTTACTGTTCTTAGTGGTTGAGGCCGCTATTTTGTTGATGGCCTACCAGCCGCTCAAGGCCAAAAAAGCCGAAGGTTGGAACTGGCTGTTTTTAGCGGCTGCAATCAACCTAGGTTACGGTGTGGCCAGCGTTTTTGTCGACACTTACTACGGCGGCGGCGCCGGTAGCTTGGTCAGTACTCTAATTGGAAGCGTCATCGCTTTTTGGTTGCTGTTTGAAGTAAGAAGCTACTATAAGGGCAGCCCAGTCCCGGCCGAACCGGCAGCTTAAATCGGCGTATCTTTCAGCTTAAAGATCCAACCGAGGAATGTGCTGATTGGGTGCAAGACCAACCCTAGTACGGCGGCGATAAGGTAGTATCTTAGTGGCAGCACTATTACCGCTAGGCTAGCTAGCAGTGTACCGGCTACGTAGTCGGTCTGATCAAACGGCACCCAGGGTTTACCAGGTGCGATATTTAGCCGGCGCTTGAAAAAACTTTTTACTAGGTCGCCGCCGAGTGCGCCCAAAGATAAAAGTGTTGCCCATAGCACCAGATTGAAATCGGAAAAGTCTATCGGATACCAGTCGCGCACAGTACTTGACTGGTCGTAAATGTAAGCTTGAACCAGCACGAATATTAACGCCGCCAACCATCCGACTATAAATCCCCGGATGGTTTTATGATCGCCTAGCAGCCGCTGGCCGCGCCAGAGCTTGCCGCCGTCCATCGGTTTATCTAGCCGGGGTAATAATTTCCAATGTGCGGCGAACACCGGTGCCATGTTGGCGACTCCGGCCGGGAAGAAAAACCACAGCGTAAATAATATATCGCTAATCATCGATTCGGTTTTATCTTACCACGCCGATTTGCGGCCGGCTCCCCCAAGCCGCCCAGACCCAGCCGGCGGACAAATTTAGCCCCGAGCAGTTCGGACTTTAAGTTGGCCCGGGTAGGCGGCGCTAGGATCAGTGAATAAGTTCGGCCCAAACCCTTCGGCCCGTGGGCATCGCTGCTAGCGGCCGGACTCCAGCCGTGGCGGCGGCCTAAGCGGGCGGCCAGGGAGCCATGTAACGGCAGCAGACTCCGACCATTTTTGATCTCGATAATGTCGATATCA
>DASWIF010000017.1 GCA_036397795.1 Candidatus Saccharimonadales bacterium | reverse complement strand
ACTAGCTGGCAAATCCAACACCGGCCACAGTCACAGTAATGACCTAGACAGCCTAACCGACGTTACCATCACGGCTCCAGGCAGCGGCCAAGTCCTTAAATACAACGGCTCAGCCTGGATCAATGATACTGATGCGACGGGTTCGGGTACGGTGCCGAGCGGGACCAACGACCAGGACGAACTTTACTGGGATGCTACCGGTGGCCAATGGGCGGTGGCACCTGCTCATTTTTTGGACGTCACCCGGGAACCTTACAACGCCGATAATACTGGTTCGGCAAACGCCTCCAGTGCTATCCAGGCAGCCCTCGATGATGTCGCGGCGGCTGGCGGCGGCACGGTTTACGTTCCGCCTGGTAACTACCGGATTGATACCGGCTTGAACATAGATGAATACGGCGTCAGGTTAGTGGGAGCCGGCCATCAGGGCTGGGCGTTGTCCGGCAACACCCCGGCGACAACGGCCTGGACGGTAGGACCGACGTTGTTTTTGTCTAACCAAGCCATTCATATTATTACTATCGACTCCGGTTCCTCTGGCGGCGATTGGCGGGGCGCAGCAGTCGAAGGTTTAGGTTTTGGTGATTACTCAGCTAGCCATAATACGGTTCTATCCGCTATTCGCATTACTCGCGGCCACGGTATTAATCTACGAAGTTTGAACATAGCCAATTTAGAAGCCGGCAACGGAATTTTCATCGATCCGGCGGTAACAAATGGTGTGCAGTATACCCTAATCGAGGATGTACGAACGGAGGAAGTCCTCAAGCCCTTCACTGGCGGCACCAACCGGTGCCAGGACGTACTTATCACCAACTGCTGGTTGTATTGCAACGATAATATTGATGGCGGCGTAGCTGGCTCGTTGGTAGTGGACTTTTCAAATATTGGCGACGTAGACGTTATTTCATCCCGTTTGCAATTTGGTGAAGCCTTGATTTATTTTGACGACGACTTCGGCAAGTTGCTGGGTACCTCGCTGGAACAGTCTAGCGGCTGGACAAATGGTTCAGCCGATTACTTTATAAGGGTAGGGGCCAACGCCCGCTGGACTATGATTGACGATATCGGTATGGCCAACTTGGCCAAAGCCGCTGATGTTATTAGGGTTGACACTGGAGCAGCCGATACGGTTATAGGCATCCATATTACTAATACCTCACCCATGCAGCACGCTGTCACGACCGATACCGGTACGCGGACATACAATCTGATGGAAGCCTTATTCGGCCTGACCGGCTTCTAATCTGGCCATGGCTGATCCGACAAAACAGAATAAGCAGAGCCAAAACAGTGATGGTTTTGAGCCTGATGAGGAGCTATCGCCACAAATTGGTGCACAAGTGTGGAATGAGCGTCGGGTAGTTGTCAATCCAGATTTCGTAAGTTGGGGCAAAGCTCGGGACCTAACGGTTATACGTGTCGGCGAGCAACCTGACTGGAAGCAAGTGTACGTCAGAGTCGGGAAGGGACCAGAAGTTGCCTTAAGAGCCTGGGACCGAATAGTTGTTATCGCTGGTCAAATCCAATACGGCAAACTAGCACGGCCAAAATCTTTCGATACCAGCCGACACAAAAAAATCTAGACTACTTCTTAGGTTTTCGGCGGCGAGACCTGATATTAACAAATAACACTACAGCTAAAATTATCAGGCCGACTGACACGCCGAGTACAATGGCTGTTCCGGTATTTTCCAGTCCGCCCGTACCGTCACCGTAAATCGACTCGCCGTATAGGCCCTCGTTGTACTGAGCAAAAAGCCAAAGCGCGAGGTAGTTAGTCATACTAAGAGTAGATTATACAGCTAATGGTGTGTGTTTGGTTGTTCAATCAGTCTATTGCTCAGGCATCCAAGTGGCAAGGCTCAGACCTTTGAGTAATAGAGTGCCACTCGCCGCCGGCCTTAACACCGCCTCTGATATAGGTGCGGTACCAGCCGTCGCCCCAATCCGGTATCGTGAAATGATTGTGATTGACGAACATAGATGACGCCTGGACTGTGTTGTAGATGTTGCCGGTACTGAAGGTTGTCACCCACGAATTAACGTTGAATTTCTCTATTTCTAATCTAATTCTCAAGTCGCCAGCCGGCTCATAGTCATATTGGCCTGTTGTTAAGTCGAAGAAATTGATATTACCAGCCTGGGATTTGTAATTTTGATCTGCGATCTCAGAGCTAACCAGCAAGCCAAAATCCTCAAGTATAGGCAGTTGTTTTTCCTTAAAACTATAACACTCTAAAGATGGTTGGGCGATTATGGCCCAGCGGCAGGCAAACAGTGTGCCGCCCTCTATAAATTCAATCCACTCACACAAGCACTTAAAAGTCGTACCCTCATATTCCACTATTTCATTAGGCGGCCAACAATGAACGCCTTCATAAATATCTGCTCTTACTGGCTTGAATGAGAAGCCGAGTACCAGCGCAATCGCCACAGTAAAAATTAACCCAACCCTTAGATTTAGGTTAATAGTGCGCATACTACCTCCGTTTGCGCCACCCCCAAGAAGAGCGTAGGCGTCTTTTATAAATATAAATTAATTGTAAGCCCAAGAATTGACAGGATGCAAGCGGCGTTCTTTAAGTTGTGGAAAAACCATACCAACTATTTGGACTATGCTGAAAGCTATCTAAATTTTACGACTTAGTGTGGTACCCCGGGCAGGACTCGAACCTGCGACACGTGGGATAGAAGCCCACTGCTCTAATCCGCTGAGCTACCGGGGCGCGCTTGGTGCGGGTGGAGAGAATCGAACTCTCGTCTCCAGCTTGGAAGGCTAGCATATTAGCCACTATACGACACCCGCTGACCGCCCGAATTATAGCAAACAAACAGTGGTAAAACAGATTATTATATGCTAGATTGTGCCAGCATGGCGAGCGTAGCTCAGTCGGTTAGAGCGTCGGTTTGTGGTACCGAAGGTCGTGGGTTCGATCCCCATCGTTCGCCCCATATAAACACATTTACAAAGCTTAAGAAGTTTATTACAATAGCATCACTCTTATTTTGACAGAGACAAAAAGAGCGTTAAGGAAAATAAAATCAAAGGGGATTGATGGCTGGCTTAAGACGCTGGAGTCTTGGCATAGTCTTGGCATTTGGGCTGAGTCTACTCAGTGGAATTGCCGTTCAAGCTGAACGAACAGAGTTTGGCTACGGTGGTTGGACCAAGACTTTTGGCGCTGATACGGTCTGTTTGGTGTCAAACTTGTGCAATTCGACCAACGGTGTGGCCGTTGCTCAAGACCACTCAGTAGTAGCGGTTGGTTATTTTGCGGGCAGTAATGTTAATTTCAATCCAGATGGTAGCGATCTACACAGCTCGACGGCGGCAGGTAACTCAGTCGACGCGTTTATCGTTAGGTGGGACAACGCCGGTAACTACCTATGGGGCAAAAGCTTTGGTGCTGGAACGTCGGGCAACCACTTTGATGCCGCTACCGACGTTGAGATAACCTCAAGCGGAAACATAGTGGTAAGCGGGCAATTCACAGGAACGGTTAACTTCAACCCGGACGGCAGTGATGACCATACGGCGGTGAACTCAGTCGATACTTTCGTGTCGGTCTGGTCTTTAGATGGTGTCTACCAATGGACCAAAACATTTGGCGGTGACGGTATTGATGCCATTGAAGGCCTGGTGCTCGATAACGACAACAACATCTATATGACTGGCCGTTACGCCGGTACAAATACCGACTTTAATCCCGATGCCGGGACTGATTTACACAGCGTAAATAATGTGTTTGCTACAGCTAATATCTTCTTCTCTAAATGGTTGGCTGACGGAACTTATCAGTGGTCTAAAACATTTGGCAGTGCCTCTGTACCGGGAGACGAGCCGAGCGACGTTGAGTATGCTGACGGGCATATTTTTCTTTCCGGTAGTCTGCAGGATTCGACAGATGTCAACTTCAACCCCGATGGTTTGGATCTACACGATCCATCGGTCGAGGGCGAGGTCTTCATCAGCCGCTGGTCAACCACCGGCATATACGACTGGACTTTTATGACTGAAGCACTCGGCTCAGGTTATGGCACTCCGATTGCAGCCAGCGAAGCGGGCGATTTGTTCGTAGGTGGTTCTTATGATGGTGTAAATGTTGATCTCGACCCAACGGCGGGGACCGATTTGTTCACCAGTGATAGCGGGACCAATGACATGTACTTTTCAAAGTATGACCATGACGGAAACTACCAATGGAGCTACGTGTTTGACGGTAGTTCGTTTGATGACATCACCGGAATTGAGGTAGCGACTGATAACTCGGCTTTTTACGATGACGACTCGCTGTATGTGGTCGGTGAAATGGGTAGTCAAAACGTTGATTTGGACCCAACAGGTGGCAGTGATATTTACAGTGCGGCTACTAATGGCCTCTGGGACGTTGTGATCCAACGTTATGATCTTGATGGAAACTATGAATTCACGCGGGTTCTACCGGGCGGAGATAACGATAGCAGTCCTTTAGCGGTGGCTGCGGATGAAAATCGAGATATCTACGTAGGGGGCTACTATGCTGCTACTAGCGTCAATTTTAATCCAGATGGGTCGGACATCCATACGACGGGCGCAGAGAGCAACGCGTTTATTACCAAGTGGCAGGATAGGTTCTGGCAGCATATTCTTAACCTTGAGGCCGACCACGACACGGAAATTGTCTCCACTAAGGAAAACGTCGAACTCGGCCAGCCGGGGGTACCGCGCGGTAACAGTGACGCCATTCGCCTGTTGGACACTGACCTGCCTCTAGCCGACATTGATGTCGACTTTCCGTTAGATAATGACTGGGATCAAGTTACGGGCGATACCTCGTTAGTATTAGGTAAGTCATTTGTTCATGATCTTTCAACCGCCCCAGGTACGGCTGACTCGTTTACGTTATACGTGCCGCATCTGGCCGGTTTCGACACGGTGGCTATCTGTCCCGATGCCGCTAGTATGGCCGAAGTAGACTACGGTTGTCCGAACATTGATTTTCGTCAGACTGATCACCCCGATGTCAGCTTGATAACCATCGATAGTAATGAATACTGGAAAGTAGACAATTTAACCGGCACAGGTGGTTTTAACGCTGAATTCTTAGCCGAAACCGGATCTCCGGCAACAATTAATCCAGTCGCCGGAATCACGCTAGTCGCATCGGCGCTACTGCTCACCAGGCACCGGCCGATAATACTAAGCCGCTATCACTAATAGTAAATACCAACAAGTCATATTAGAAACAAAGACCTCCGTAGGGGCATTCTATAGAATGCCCCTACGGGAGTTAGATTGAAACGGTGTTTAAATGTTTGGATGTTGGCTAAAAATCGCGCAGGATCTCGATCTTGGCGCCGAGGGAATTAAGCCGTTCAGCCAAGTCTTCGTACCCCCGGGCAATTGAATAAATATTTCTTAAAGTCGAGGTTCCCTCGGCCGCGAGCATACCAATCAAAACGATCACTGCTGGCCGTAGTGCGGGAGGACAAACAACGTCGGCCGAGCGCCATTTGGTCGGGCCAACGATGTTTACCCGGTGCGGATCAAGTAACTCGATCTCAACCCCGAGCTTGCTTAGTTCGGTGAAATAAATAGCCCGGTTCTCATATACCCAGTCATGGATTAGGGTCTTGCCCCTAGCTCTGGCGGCAATTGGCACAAAAAAAGGCAGGTTATCAATATTCAGGCCGGGAAAGGGCCGGCCGTAAATCTTTTCGTCCAGCGCCCTTAGCTCCTCGGTTTTAAGCAGTTTGATATCGACCAAATCAGTCTGTCCGTTGGCGGCTTTGTAGCGCTGGCTTAGTTCAAACCGAGCACCCATCTTTTTAAGTTTAAGTAGCTCGAGTTCTAGAAAATCAATCGGGCACCGATTGATAATCAGACTCGAATTTGTAGTAATACCGACGGATAAAAACAGCATCGATTCGATTGGGTCTTCGCTGGGGTGATAAGTAATATTCTTGTTGATATTCAAAAGACCTTTGACGCGTAATTTTGTCGTACCGATACCCTCGATCTTTACGCCCAGTGTCTGCAAAAAAAAGCACAGGTCTTGGACCATATAATTAGCGCTCGCCATATGTATTTCTGTCCAACCGTCAGTTTTAGCGGCTGCCATGAGGGTATTTTCAGTCACGGTGTCGCCGGATTCGTACAGAACAACTTCCCGAGGAGCCTTTCGTCTCACCGTAACCTCATACCGGCCGCGGGTGGCGTGGATACTCATGCCAAACTCCTCCAGCGCAAACAGGTGCGGCTGGATTGTCCGTTTACCGAGATTGCAGCCGCCGGCGTAAGGCAGGTTAAAAGTACCAAACAGGTGCATAAACGGACCAAGGAATAACAGCACGCTGCGGGTTTTCCGGGCTGAGGTTTCGTCAAGCTTATCAAGCCTTAGTTTGGCGGGGGGCTTTATCTCCAGGTCGTTGCCGCTGAGCCACCGCATTTGAACACCAATGCTAGCAAGAACCTCGACGAGACGGTTAACTTCTTCGATTCGAGGCATTTTCTTCAAGGTGGTCGTACCGCGGTTCAAAAGTGAAGCTGCCAGCAGGGCTACGGCGGCGTTTTTGGAAGTTTTTGTAACTATCTCGCCGCTTAAGGGTCGGCCACCCTCAATCTTGAAATTAATGGTGCCGCTTTGATTAATTCGCAATAATTCTCGATTTAAAACATCGCTAATCCGGCCCAGCATCTCCATGCTGAGGTTTTGCTTGCCATTTTCGATGCGATTAACGGCGCTTTGCGAGGTGTTTAACTGCTTGGCAAAATCAGTCTGGGTCAGGCCGCGTTGTTTGCGAACCTCGGAAATTAGTTGTCCAATTTTCTGGGAATCTGCAGTCATAAGCTGCAAAGTAATATATCAAAGATGATATAAGTGTCAAGAAAATCTATGAATTTTGATTAATTAGATCTGACAAGCCAGCTCTAGCTAGCATTACTGCCTGCTCAGCTCGATCATAAGCAGCGTCAGATTCAGTTTCAGTTTTAGTGAAATTGTCGCCATCATCTGAGGTTAATTCAACGCAGCTCCTCGTGCGGTCAGGGTAGATAATGTACCTTTTCCAGGCTATAGCACCGTCAATTGGTTTTTCATGTTGTACAACGTCGGCGATTTTATCGGTTTCTGGTATTGCTTGTGAGCCCAGTTTTATCACCGAACCTTGGTGGTAATTTATACCAGTTTCCCATAAATCTAAATCTAATTTGTCGGCTTCTTTGATAATTTCCTTAACAGATTCTCGGATTCGAGTGTAAGCTGTAGGCTGGGCATGTTCGATTGACATAACCGGTCTATTATAACATTATTCTCGAGGAAGACAGCGATGAGCCTAACAGATTATTTGAACCAGGAACAATTGCGTCAGCTGGACGGCCTGGAGCTTATACCTTCGGAAAACTACGTGAGCAAAGACGTACTTTCAGCATTAGGCAGCGTCTACACTAACAAATACTCTGAGGGCTACCCCGGCCGGCGATATTATGGCGGGCAACAAAACACCGATAAAGTCGAGTCGGAGGCCATTGAACTAGCCAAGAAGTTGTTTAAAGCCGACCACGCCAATGTCCAGCCGCATTCTGGTGCGCCGGCAAACGAAGCGGTTTATTGGAGCTGGCTAGAGCCCGGCGACACGGTTTTAGCCATGGACTTAAGCCATGGCGGTCACTTGACCCACGGCCATCCTGTCACAGTCACCGCCAAACTTTTTAACTTTGTCCGCTACAAAATGAAAGACATTGAAACCGGAGAGATTGATTATGATGAAATGCGCCAACTGGCGCTAAAGCATAAACCTAAAATTGTACTCGCTGGCTTCAGCGCTTATCCGCGCGAACTGGATTACCAGCGATTTGCGGATATTGCGAACGAGGTCGGCGCTATGGCGATGGCGGATATCGCCCATATTGCCGGTCTGATCGCGGCTAGAAAACTGGCCAACCCATTCGATTTTGGCTTTCACGTCATGACTACCACAACCCATAAGACCTTACGAGGCCCAAGAGGTGGTATGATTTTAAGCCGCGGCAAGGTGGGCAATCCACTTAAACCGCCAGAAAAAACCTTGGAAAACCTGCCGACGCTAATTGACCGGACGGTCTTTCCGGGCTTACAGGGCGGACCGCATATGAACAATGTACTGGCTAAGCTGGTTGCCCTAAAAGAGGCCGACACGGCGGAGTTTAGAAATTATGCCGGCCAGACTTTGACAAACGCAAAGGCATTGGCTGAATCGATGATGGATCAGGGCTTTAAGCTAATCACTAACGGAACTGACAATCACTTGATATTGGCTGACGTTAATCGGTCGTTCGGTGTCGATGGAAAAATCGCTGAGGAAGTGCTAGATAAAATCGGCCTGACACTGAATAAGAACGTGCTGCCAGACGATCCGCTGCCGCCGTTCAAACCCAGCGGAATCCGTCTAGGCACGCCCGCCATGACCACTAGAGGACTAAAGGAGCCTGACATGGCGAAAGTTGCACATTGGATGAAGCAGGCGATTGTAGCCAAAGACGACCAACCGACGCTGGCCAATTTAAAAGCGGAGGTCACTAAACTAGCTAAGCAACACTCGATTCCGTATCTTTAAAATTCACCAAGTATTCTGGCTTCAGGTTCGAGTTTGATACCTAGGCTTTGTTCACTATGGTTAATAATTTCTTGGGCTACGTCGTAGATTTGCTGGGCCGTGGCGCCGCCGGTGTTTTCGAGTTTTAAAACGTGGTCCGGGTGGAGGCGTACCGGCCCCCATTGTTGGCCGCGCTTAAAGCCGGCGGCCAACAAAACATGGGCGGCTGACACCCGCAGGCGATCCCCGCCGTGTACTTGGTTCATTTTATGGACTTGGGACTTGGTTTTGCCGCTCTCGTCAAACGAGGCCACTAGATCGGCTTGCTCGGAAGTTACCAGCGGGTTGCGAAAGAACGAACCGACGGTTTTAGCGTGGTTTTGACCAGGTACAAAGATTGATCCGGCCCGGCGGCGAGTCTCTAGGATTGTTGCACGCCTATCAGCTAACGTGTCTTTAAGCCCTAATTCTGATTTGATATCAATGGCTGATTGGTAAGTAACATCGATCGTGGGCTTAGAAGCAAGTTCATAGGCCGCCCGAACGATTAGCTTACGTTGCCATCCGTCCAGTTGAAAGTCGGACGTTTTATACCCCCACGTAAGATCGGCGGCGTTTATCTTCTGCAGTCGCTTTTTGTCTAAATCGAAGACTTCGACCCAGCTTAGGCAATCCGACTGAGACTGGCCGTAGGCATTAATATTAATAAACACCGCAGCACCGACACTGCCCGGCACACCGCTAGTTAGTTCCAACCCCCATAGGTTGCTATCGACTAATAATTTGACCATATCATCCCACCATAGTCCGGCTCCGGCGACCACTTGATTATCGTTTAGGTCTAACTCGTCGTTTCGAAACAACAAAGTCGTACCAGGAAGCCCCTGATCGGAAATAAGCACATTGGTACCATAACCGAGCGGCCAAACCTGATTGTTGGCTTCGTTTATCGCTTCGTCGATTTCTAGGCCGCTTTTGATGGTAACTAATTTCTCCGCTGCTCCGCCAACATTGAAAGCGGTCAGGCCAGCCAACGGTTGGTTTTGCTGAATGAGCATACTGTTAGTATAAACTGTTAGCTGCACGATTAAGCCCTGCTAGCTCAATTGGACAGAGCGCCAGCTTCCGGAGCTGGAGGTTACAGGTTCGAGTCCTGTGCAGGGTACCATTGTCACAACAGAGGTGGTTTGGTATGATGCAGCAGCTATGAACTTAGCTTGTGCTCCAGTAGCTCAGCGGATTAGAGCGCCTGGCTTCGGACCAGGAGGTCGGGGGTTCGAATCCCTCCTGGAGTACCAAAAAAGTTATATAATTAATTATATAACTTTTTATGGGCCCATAGCTCAGCTGGTTAGAGCAGAGGCCTCTTAAGCCTCGTGTCCTGGGTTCGAGTCCCAGTGGGCCCTCCAAAATCAGTAAATTAGTGGTATGCTACGCCCGTTATGAGATATCTTGACGGGAGAGAACTGGCTGGCTACATTAAACAGCGGCAAGCCAAAGAAGTCAGACGGCTGAAACATGCCGGATTTGCGCCAGTGCTGGCTATCATTTGTGATAATCCGCAACCAACCAACCAACTTTATATGTCATTGAAGAAAAAATACGGAGCTGAGATTGGGGTTAAGGTCATAGATTTTAATGTGGAGCCGAGCGAACTAGCCAATACGATCAGATCCGTAAATAAGGATGAAACAATCAATGGGCTGATAGTCCAGTTGCCAATGACCACTGGAGTTGACACAGACGCTTTATTAGATGCCATTAACCCCGACAAGGATGTTGACGGTTTGGGTGAAAAAGCCAAGTTCGATCCAGCTACGCCGTTGGCAATTTTGTGGCTATTGGCGGGGTATGGCATCGAGCTGGCCGATAAAAAGATTGCCATCGTAGGCCAGGGCCGGCTAGTCGGCAAGCCGCTAGCTGCCATGCTCAGAAATTCCGGAATCGAGCCAGCCACGTTTGATGTTGGCTCGAAAAACCTCA
>DASWIF010000016.1 GCA_036397795.1 Candidatus Saccharimonadales bacterium | reverse complement strand
TTGGCGCGGTGGCTGGCCTGACACTGCTGATCCGGCGCCGACAGTTGATTGATCCGGCCATGCTGCTGCTGGCAGTCTGGGCGGTTGTCCAATTTGGGCTTTTATACGCGCCGCTTTCGTACCAACGCCGGATGGTGCTTGGATTTCACGTACCCCTGGTCTGCCTGACCGTGATCGCGTTGGTCGCCGCTCAAAGCCGCTGGCCGGGGCAAGTAAAAAAATTTTTGCCCCAGCTTGTGATGCTCGGTATTCTTTTATTCTTGCCTTCGAGCATGTTTGCGTTGGCGGCAGACGTCATGGTTTTTCAGCAGGCGCGTGAACTTTCTTATCTACACATTGATGAGAAGCACGCCCTGGACTGGCTTCGGCAGGAGAGTCCGACCGGCAGCGTGGTGTATAGCGCGGTTAAAACCGGGCTGGTGCTGCCCGCCTACAGTCTGCGGTCTAGTTACGTTGGACACGCGGTTGAAACGCCAGACTACGTTGGGCGTAAACTTGAGCCGAATTGGTTTTTTGCGGTTGACCGGCCGGAAGAAATTGAGCGAGCGTACTTGGAACGGCGGGGGATTAACTATCTTTGGTATGGCCGGCGAGAACAAGAACTTGGCACATTTAACCCGGCCATGAAAAATTATCTTGAGCTGGTGGTCGAACTGCCAACCGTAACGCTTTATCAGGTTTTATGAAGCAGCTGCTGCAAACTATCTCAAAATCTGAGTGGCGTTTTGTCTGGGTCATCAGCTGCGTGCTTGTGGCCCTGACCAGTTTGCCATATATAGTCGGCTGGCTGGCCGCCCCGCCAGGATTTGTCTACACCGGGCTTCACGCGCTCAGCCCGGGAGATATCCCGGTTTACTATTCTTATATTCAGCAAGCCGCGAGCGGGGAGTTATTTGTAAAAAATCTTTTTACGGCGGAATCGCAGCAACTCGGCACGTTTAATGTCTGGTGGTGGTTGGTTAGCTTGCCAGTTAGGTTTTTAGGGTTGTCAGCCCCGTTGGCCTTTCAGTTGAGTCGGCTGGCCATGATTCCGGTTTTTGTCGCGGTTGCGTATGTTTTTTTAAGCTATTTTTTTCAGTCGGCTCTGCTCCGCAAGCTCAGCCTTTTTTTTATTTTATTTTCTTCCGGGCTTGGAGCCTACGCCGTTGGGGGCATGCAAAACATTTCAAGCCCAAATGATCTTGAACCGTATGCCTGGCCAATTGATTTATGGCTGGTCGAGGCCACAACCTTTAACGGGCTTTTGCAAACATCGCATTTTATCGCCTCGCTCAGCTTAACGCTTGGAATGTTTTTGTGCCTGCTGCTTGGGTTTCGAACCAAACAGTGGCGCTATAGTCTGGTGGCGGGCGGACTCGGACTTTTCTATTTTAATTTTCACCCGTACTATTTGCCATCGGTATTCGGGACACTCGGGCTCTACTGGCTGGCTGAAACGTTTAGACACCGGCGGGTGCTTTGGCACCAGGGATTTCAGCTGGTGATAGCCGCGGCACTTTCCCTGCCCTCGGCGCTCTACCACCTTTGGCTGATTCAGCAGGAGCCTGTAATTGGTCTGCGAGCCGCTCAAAATGTAACGCTCATCGCGCCGTTGCCGTACGTGCTGGTGGGATACGGTTTGCTTTTGGTCGGAGGGCTGATTGGGGCTGGAGTTTGGTGGCGGCAGCGGTCGCGATATCCGGAGCTGAGTCTGCTGGTAATTTGGCTGGCGGTCAGCGTCGGGCTAATTTATTCACCCTTTCCTTTCCACAGTCGGTATACACAGGGCATTCAGTTTGGGCTGGCAATTTTTACAGTCTTGGGTTTGTTGGCGATTAAAGATCAACTCCAACGCCGGCTCTCTCCCCGCCGCTATGATTTTTGGGTGAAAAATCCGACCTTGCTCGGCTGGCTGTTTGTCTTGGGGTTTATGCCTTCTATTTTGTTTAACTTGACCCGAGATTTTTATTTGTTCACGGTTCAGCCGGAAGAAGCCCGCGAAAAATTGTATCTTTCCGAAGACTTGGTCAGCGCCATTGCCTGGCTGGGGACGCAGCCCAAGACCAGTGTTACGCTGGCTTCGGACATTATGTCAAAATTTATCCCCGGCCAAATTGGGCAGGCCGTTTTTGTCGGGCATGGGCATGAAACGGTTCATGCCAAAACCAAGCGCGCGTTTTTGGAAATTTTTTACGCCAGTAATGAGAATGACAGGTTCAAGCGGCGCGGCCTGTCAAAGCACGGAATCGATTTTGTGGCTCACGGTTCGCTCGAGCAAAAGCTCGGCTCATTTGACCCGAGTCAAACAGACTATTTGACATTAGTGTTTGAAAGCGGCGAGGTGCAAGTGTATCGGGTTGATTTATAGCCTAGTCTACTTTTTCAGTCGCCAATCTCGAGTTGGCCTAAATTAAATTCAGGGCCAAGCAGAATGTTACGGTCAAGCACGGGCTCGACAGATCGGATATTGTTAATTTCAACGCCGCCTTCAACGTGGGCGACTTGAATTTGAGCAGTGTAGCTGCCGGCCGGAATATTCGGGTTAAACCAAAAGTTGGTCTGCCATGTTTCATTGGGCTGCCAATCCGTGGTTGGCACCAGTCCGTAGCTAAGCGGGTAGAATTTTTCAAACGCGTACTCTCCGCGCTTGAGGCGAAGTATCAGATAATAATTCTGAGCCGGAGCTTCGTGGGTTTGCCAGAAAAATGAAAATTGGTTATCTGCTCGGGTATAGCCCAGTAGCTCAATGCCACCGACACGGTTTTGCTCAACACCGTTCAGATTATCAGGGGCGGGTCGCTCAAGCCGTGAAATCAAACTCGCCATATTTTGCGCGCCTCGCCGCAGCAGGATTTGAGAATCGTGAATGGCGACCAGACCAAAGTCTGCCAGCTGAGCCGGCCACCGGCTTTGATTGTTTTTGTATGTCTCGGAAAAAAATGGATTGCCGGCGTACTGCAGTTCAATGCCCAGAAAGTCAGCCATATCCAACACGACAAACTCGGTGTCAGCGGGCAGCCGGTAGGTCTGGCGCAGGTATTGCTGAGCGCCGAGCATGACATAGTTAAACGAATAAATCCGCTCGCGGTTGGCGAGCTGGCTAAGCGGCGTGTAGGTCGCGGCGACCGCCGCGTCCGGCGGAATCAGCGTGCGGAGCGCGGGCGCCAGCGTCGTGCTTCGCCGTTGGCCAATGGCCTGAGTTATTCCAACTAGCGGACCTAACGCCAGACAGGTGTATATAACCACGGTGCCGCCCAGCAGCCAGCGTAGCCGCTGATCGCGCTGGAGCCAGGGCAGCAGACCCCGGACTTTGGTTGTTTTTTGGCGAAGTCGCGCCAGTCCGGCCAGGGTTGAGATTAACAATCCCGGCAACAGCAACAATGTGTAGTGCGTGAACAGGTGAGTAACAGTGCCGCCGCTGTTTTGGAATAAAATTTGAGCCAGCGGCAGAAATATCAGCCAAAGGTAACGCCCGCCCCAGAGAGCGACCAGCCCGAATGGTAGAAGCAGGCCAAGTAAGAACTCAATATTTCTGAGCCGCAGGAGATGAACCAGCGCTAAGTCCGGTCGGGTCAGCAAGGTTTGGATAGCCTGGATCGGAGTTTCGCCCAGCCAGGAATAGTACAAAAAGAATTTATATCCGCCCGCACCCGCGGCATTGATCAGCTGGAGCATGGCCGCAAAATAAACAACGCTGATCAGCAGAGGTGCCAGCCACCAGCGCAGGCCGCGCCGTTCCCAAACCGCTAAAAGCCCGAATCCGGCTACAGCCAGGCTGACGTCTTCTCGAACTAGCAGGGCAATGGCAGCCGCGGCCAGAAACGGCCAGAACGCGTGACGGATAAAAAAAACTCCGGCCCAAAGCAGTGGCAATAACGCAAATGGCAGAAAGTGAAATTCAAACAAAGCCGCGTTGTGCAGCAGCGGGTTGAGCAGCCAGGCGCCGGTCAACCAAAGCGCGCCGCGTTCAATTTGTTGGGTTGAAAGTTTCAGCCGACCAAGGAAAAGCTTTGAAAGTCTCCACGCCGGCCAGGCCGTTAGACCAATCGCGAGTGCCTGGAGCCAGAGTAGCGTTAGGCCGGATGGCAGAAGCTTGTAGAGTGGGGTTAGAATCAGGAGTATCAGCGGCGCGTGGTCGCCGAGATAGCTGGGCGGATGAATGGAAGAGCCAAACAGCCGACCCGTGCCGGTCAGGTGAATGCTATTTGTGATAATCGCCAGGTCAAACCCGTTGTAGAGTCCGTGGAAAAATTTCCAGCTGCTCAGCCCGCCGATCAAAAGCGTGGAGAGGCCAAAAAGTATCCAAAGCCATTTACGTTGTTGTGCCGGTTGCATACCGGTATTGTACGTGTTGCCTGCTTAAAAAACAAACTCCCTCGGCTTAGCCGGAGAGTTTGTTAGAGTGCCGGTGTTGGTAAGCCTTAATCGTCGCTGACTTCGAGGAGCGTGTTGAAAACAAAGTTAGTGATAATAAAGGCAAATAAGATAATAGCCACGCCAATAATTGCGGCCACGATAATCATTTTCGCTTTTTTAATCCGATCTTCGTTTCCGGCGGAGGTCAGCCACATAAATCCGGCGTAAATGATGAGGGCAATAAAGATAACGCCGAGTAGCCCAAGGACGGCTCGAATGACTTTGGCAATGGTTTCGGCCAGACTGGTTTCAGACGCTCCGCCAAAAACTTTTTCAATCGGCTGGAGCTGAGTGTCAATTTCACTTTCAATCTC
>DASWIF010000015.1 GCA_036397795.1 Candidatus Saccharimonadales bacterium | reverse complement strand
CGAGTAAACTTCGCTATACTAACGGCGGTTCATTCGGCCACCACATTGACGCCAGTTTATATGCGGGTGGTATCAACGATACGTGGGTGGAAATAAAGAATGGCCACAGGTTATCTCTGCGCCAGTTACCTAAAGGCGTTTCCTTGGAAGAATTCCTAGGTATCGAACCAGAACATTAAATTCCTTTCTCTTCGACACAGGCTTAACCCCACCCTAGCATCATGCCAAAGCTAATTTTCCCAGCGGATATTTAAACCCTTCTTTCTGTTTTGCCAGAAAGGTAATGCGCCTTTTCCCGGCGCCCTGGGACTGTCTTTTTGAAAGGCAAAGTCCCTTTCACCGCTGGCTACGCCAGCTTTGGCGACTCTATTTCTTGTGCCGACAAGAAATAGAGGAAAGAAGCGACCGCCAGCTGGCCAAACTCTGGGTTGAACTCACTAGCTCTCAATCAGTAACTTGCGGAACTCTCTCGCTTCGCTCGATCAAACAGTCCTCGTTACATTATTGTTCGCTTCATTCGTTCAATACCGGTTTGGCCAGAGGCGGTATGAATAAAAGATTGTTGATGTCCCCCACAAGAACTAGTCACACCTTGGGCAAAACCATTTTCCCACTCCGCTGGACAGCGGATTCCAAGCTAAATATGATTTAAATCATATTTCCATCCCACCCCGACGCTGGAAGTAATTTAAATCATTTTTTTCAATGCGTCTGCTAGAAGAAGCCTTCTTCGTCAAACTTAACTGCACGCATTCTCCGTCCAGGGTTTGCGGCGACATTTTCTACAGAACTAGCTACTCCGTTTTCTATTAGCGTAAACGAGTGTGGAGGATCAAATGATTTCGGAATAAACGAAGTGTCGCTACACAAAGTTTGCGTAAATTCTTCTAAGTTATCATAGTCAGCTACATCAAGTCTCACTGCTACTACCTGAGTTCCCCGTATTCGATGGTTAGTCCATAATAACAAGAATTTATACCGCTCGTTCTCGGCCGTAAATTCTCCTAAATAACGTACTATACCCCATTCATCACGTGGCGAGGCAACTTTAATCGACTTTGAGTCTAGACTAGCCATAAACTCCCGCTCTAGTTGTAGATTTTCATCATATGTCTCTGCCTCTCGCCATGATAGCTGCTTGCTCATCTGTTCTCCTCTTTAAGTTAGTGTACAACCCGATCAATGTAACGTCTACTTAAAAAGTTATGGTCCAAGGTTAGATAGCAGGAGTGCTTATGCTTCACTTAGTGTCTTTTTTACTTCATTAAGTGTTTGTTTTGACATTCTTTCTTGGCGCGTAATGTAGGTTGGAGGACTGATAAGAGTGTTCCTCACGTTTGACTGCATGGTTTGTATCGCTGCAGTGAGCTCACCGTCATTGTCAAACAAGATTTCCGGCTGCACGGTCAGGAAAAAAGAATAAACGCCCATAAAATATTTCCGTACCCGCCCGTGCTCAACAAATCCATCCACTAACGTCGCTGACAGGTAACCCAGCAGATTCCCGTCAGAGCCCTCCACGGTTCTATATTTCGGATGATAAATCACTTTCTCACCCGTGCTCAACGAATCTAAAGTGTAGCCGCCAAGCTTCGGCTTATTCGAACGAAACTCTTTGAGCGTTCTAATGTGCAAAGTGCCATCCAGACCGTAATCAGTGCAAACTTCATCCAAAGAATTTAGGGACGCTATATACTTTAGGGTCACTTTGTCCATGATATCCATGCTGATTGTCGAGTTTATATACTTCGTGGCGACTGAAAAGGTTGATGCTTGCCCTGCTTGATAAAGGCTCAGGAACTTTTCGAACCGATCATATTCATACGGTTTGAGGTAAGCTGCCGCAATGAGATTTTTAATGAGTCCAGCGGCCTGAGCGGGTGTTTCTACCACAATCAGCAAATCAATGTCAGACTGCTCTGTGACCGCAGTGTCCGCGCCATAGGTGTTAGAACCGGAGAGCAATAGACCACTTACCAACTGTTTGGCGATTCTGCCTATTTCGTGGGCTAATTGAATGTTGACACGAGCATATTGATTCAAAAAATCTCCTAGCAATCGATATTATCTTATCAGGCAGCCGAGAATTCTTAAGCTTCAATCTTCCAAGCTAAACACCCCAGCGGATATTTAAATCCCATTGCCCCCGAGTCTGGCTGATATACTTTGATGATGAAGATTGTGTCTCTAAACATTGGCGGCAACAATGATTTTGCCAGCCGCTTAGAAAGTATTACCGGTTATTTGAGCAGGAGTTCTCCAGATGTAACTTGCCTGCAGGAAGTGATGCTTCAAGAAGATGCGTCTCCCTACTCTCAGGCCAGACAGATAAATAATGTTCTGAATTTCCCGCACATCACTGAACTAATCACCAGGTATTACGTAACTTCCAAAGGAGATGCATACAAAGAGGGCTTGGCTATTATATCCAAACATCCGCTCTCTAATGTAGAGGGCTTCACACACGTCAAAATGCCGGATGACAAGCACCAAAGAATTGCTTTACTAGCAGAGGTTGAAACAGATTCCGGCACTATCAGACTGGCTAACGCCCACTTTTCCAACAATGAATATTCCAGGATGCAGTTGAGCGAACTAACGGACTTGTTATCTGCAAGGCACGAGCAACGCATAATCATTGGCGACTTTAATATGAGTCCGGAAGATGTTAGCCAGCTGGCTGGAGACGGCTATCAAAGCTCGCGTGATTTCAAAGAATATGTATCCTATCCATCCAAATCGGAAACGCTGGATTATGCCTTAGTTCCTAACGGTTTCTCATACAAATCAGTATCTGCAGATGACACCCAACTGTCAGACCACGCACCGCTAACAGTCGAGATATCAAGCTAATGTTAAAGACTATTGAAGACAGCTTTGAATACGGCGGACGGACAATCGAAATCGAGTATCGAGATGACGACAGTTTTGAAGATATTCCTAGCAATGAAACACACCAGGTTTATGGCTTGTGCTTTCTGGACGGCAAGGTAGCTATCGTGGAATACGAGAAGGATAAGCCCAATCTACCGGGAGGAAAGATAGACGCTGGCGAGAGCTGGCAAGACGGATTCAGGCGGGAAATTGACGAGGAACTAAGTATGGAAGTTATTGATATGTCCCCCATTGGCTACCAGTTTGCGACCAACATTGAAGAAAATAAAAAGTACCAGCTTAGAGTTGTGGCTACCATTCGACCAAAGACCGAACAAACTCCTGACCCCGCCGGCACTGTAACGGGTTTTAAGTTCATTGAGCCAAACGAGGTCAACAAACTAATAGACTACGGACCCGTTGGCGAAAGAATGGTGGAGCGAGCTTTAGAAAAGCTCCCCACCCTCAAATCTTAGTCGCCTCAAAAGCAAGATGAGCCGACTAAACAGAGGTGCTTATGCTTGCAGTAGTTAATTTCTAAGTTCAAAATAATGAGATGTCTGAGTTTTTGCAAAACTATTTATATCCTTTCTTTAACTCAAGTTTCTTTATTGCCCTCACGACATTATTGGTTGGAACTGCGGCTTACGTTGTATACAGAATTCAGCAACGAGACAGAAAACGAGAAGCGGCAAATATTATCTTATTGGAAATACAGAGTGCCGAAAGAATACTTCAGTTAATTAAAAAGGGTCTTGCAAAAGATCCACCTACACTGCCGCCTGATTTACGGCTTTTACCTAATGAGAGTTGGAGTAAAAATAACTACCTGTTCATTAAGGACTTTGACAGAAATGAGTGGGACTCACTAACAGATTTTTACAATAAATGTATGCTCTTAGACGAGACCATAAGATATAACAATGCTTCATTCTGGAATGATGTTGAGCAAATACGTTCCAACAAGCAGCGGATTTTAGCAGATTTATCAAAAGAATCGGCTGAAGAGTTAACAGGTACAGTACAGACTCCGAGCGTAGAAGATAAGGATGTGATTATTAAATTCAATGACCTTACTGAAAAATTCGACGAAATCTACATGAGTAAACAAGGCCGGTTTGGTTATACCCCGCAAAAAACTATCGACGATGCGAAGTTGTATATAGGTGAAATTAATCTTCGTTTATCTCAATCCAATATCGGTTTAAAGCTTAAAGTTCTTACCGGCACAAAAACTTCGCTCGAAAAATAATTCTTTAATGAGCAGCTCGGGAAGAGTAATGAGAAACCCGGACCTCCAGGTTCCCTGGCGGATTTATTCCGCCAGGGGGAGGTCGGGGTGTCTCATAAGAAAAAGCCTCCCATAAAGGAGGCTTTTTCTATAATTCGGCACCGTGCTACTTTCCCCCTAAAGAGAAGTATCATCGCCGCAGGTAAGCTTAGCTGCCGTGTTCGGGATGGGAACGGGCGTTTCCTTACCGCTATGGGCACCGAGGCTTCGCTTCGCTCGAATTATCAATATTCAATAACCAATATTCAAAGCGAGGCCTCGATGCACACTTAGTTGGATAGAAAGTGCTTAGCCAATTGATTATTGGCTATTGGTGGTTGATTATTCCCGCTTGAAAAGCGGGTTAGTCACACCGAATACTAGTTAACCTCCAGAATCTCGCACGTATGCGAAATTTCTGGTTATGCAATTTACCTGTTACCAGGGAGTTGAGGTTGGATGGGATCCAACTACAAAATCCTAGCTTTATACCAGGGAATTTTGGGCGAATGCAGTTCGAGGCAGAAGCGAAGCGCTGGGGTGGCTGTACAAAAGTACTGCCGCCCGAAGCATGCAAGCTTCTAACGAAGAAATGCATCGCATGCAACACGGGCCATGAACTTGGTTCATGGGCAGGTGTTGCGACCAAAATTTCCTGGCCGTAAAAAGTCAATGGCCCTATTAGTACGCCTCGGCTGAATGCGTTACCGCACTTACACCTAGCGCCTATCAACCTGATAGTCTTTCAGGGGGCTCTGCAGCTCCTCGCCCACGCGACGAGCAATTATCATTTTACAATTCACAATTTACATTTATTTATCATGTAGCTTTTAACAATTGCGACCGCAATGAAAAATGCCAGATGAAATATTAATGCTATTTGCAAAATGGTCAATGGTAAATACTTCTCACGCAAGTGAGAAGCTGCGGGAAACCTAATCTTGGGGTGGGCTTCGCGCTTGAGATGCTTTCAGCGCTTATCCTGTCCGAACGTAGCTACCGGGCAATGCAGTTGGTACCACAACCCGTACACCAGCGGTTCGTTCTTCTCGGTCCTCTCGTACTAGAGAAGACTCCCCTCAAGTTTCCTTGCGTCCACACCGGATATAAACCGAACTGTCTCACGACGTTCTGAACCCAGCTCGCGTACCATTTTAATCGGCGAACAGCCGAACCCTTGGGAGGTGCTTCCCCCCCAGGATATGATGAGCCGACATCGCTGTCGTTAATTCCATATTTTCATATGGCGTAGACTATATCTTCTCCCTGTCGCTTAAACTTAGACCGATAGGCCATATCTAAACTTTTCTTATGACAGGAGGTGGCGTGTTATTCCGGCAAAATAACCGGAATCTCGTCTTTCGACTCAGTCGTTACGGGGTCATTATTCAGCTTGTACCTCATGGATCCTACTACGTATGGCTCGATTAGATTATGCAAATCCCTTGAGCTAGCTATAGTAAATCGTAGCCTGAAGTAATGTTTGTCTCGGTTCAAAGCTGATTCTAGGCCAAAACTTTTCAACAATAGACTTTGTAAGAACTTTTGTTCTGGCAAAGTAAATTGCTGGGTGTTCAGATAATAAGCTGAGCGAATCCTGGTTCCGTCATCCATAAACCAAACAGCCAAGGATAGCGGATCAAGTTTCAAATCCAGCGGGATTATCTTCTTACCGTTTCGGTAGAACTGCTCGTAGTAAACCGTAAACAACGGCAAACTACGGGTTGTGAACCGATATGCGATTCTTGTGCCTCTGCCGAGGCGTGATTTGGGTTTAGCAAGTATGTAGTCCTGGAAATATCCATATTTCCAATCTACATAATCTTTCTGCTTGTAGGCGTGATTTACCTCGAGCAAAGCATTCAATCGATTGCCTTGCCGGCGTAATGTTCCATCACCTAAAAGACTACCCACTAAAATCGCGTTTTGTGCTGACGTTAGACTTCCCACGGTATTGCCCTTACCTCTTATTATACTTCACAAAAGGTATTAGGGTTTCACCGTTATAAGCCACATTGTTGGTGCAGGATTGCTCCTGCAGCACCCCAATGTTTAAGGTGCCAAACAGCGCCGTCTATGTGAACTATTGGGCGCTATAAGCCTGTTATCCCCGGGGTAACTTTTATCCGATTGCGTCGTCAATCCCACTTTCATGTACGCTCATCGCTACGCGCTGAGTAATTTTCATTGATCGTTTCTCAATTCTCATTGTCGGTATTTTCCATAAATGAAAAATGTAAATTGAAAAATGGTAAATGCTCTTCACGCAGTGAAGAGCGTACGGAACGACGGATCACTAACTCCTACTTTCGTACCTGCTTGGGTTGTAGCCCTCGCAGTCAAGCTGGCTTATGCGTTTGCACTATCATCTCGATTTCCATCCGAGACTAGCCAACCTTTGAACGCCTCCGCTACTCTTTGGGAGGCAACCGCCCCAGTTAAACTACCCGCCAGACACGGTCCGGAAACCAGAAACTGGGGACCAAATTCCAGCAGATACCATATGCCAGATTTCATATGCCAAAGATGTGCCAAATGTCATATGACAAATCTATGAAATATGCAAAATGAAAAATGTTAAATGCCTAAGAATTGCTCCACAATTTGTGGCTCCCGTAAGAGTAAAAGTATATGAAGAGTGGTATTTCACTTGTCGACTCCACGAACGCTGGCGCATCCGCTTCAAAGTCTCCCACTTATGCTGCACGACATACACCCCGACTCAATGTCAAGTTGTAGTAAAGCTCCACGGGGTCTTTTCGTCCTGGTGCGGACAGACGGCATCTTTACCGCCAATGCACTTTCACCGAGTCCTTCGTTGAGACAGTGTCCAGATCGTTACTCCATTCGTGCGGGTCGGAACTTACCCGACAAGGAATTTCGCTCAAATAGACTAATTAGAGTTGTTTTTACGATGCACTCTCGTGTTTTGCATCCTCTATGTCGCCATAGAGATCGGACTATATCTTTACGCTACATGGTTTATGTTGCGTATTGAACGTGTAGTCTCTGAGGGTTCTCTAGTTCTTCGCTTCTGCCGGTTCATAGAACCGGCCAGCCGCCTAATCCGATTTAGACCGGAATTGGCCATGTGTTGTTGGTTCTCAACCATCCTTACGACCATGCTAAACGTCTTAAAATCTGATCGCTTAGCGGTACGCAAATGATTGGCTTCAAAGAAAGGGATGATTGTTTCCAGCAGGTCTTTTCTAGACCTGACGCAGTACCGATACAAACTTTCGCGGTGGTTATCTTTACGTTTGTTCTCGTAAATATTCCCGCACCCGAAAAATGATTGTATGTCCTTGAGAACAGCCTGGCTTTTGGCGCCTTGGGTTATCACGAATTCCGGAAACACCTGGTAGCCAAATTTACTGGTTCTATTCTTGAAGATACTGACAGAAAAACATCCTTCTCCATCGGCAAACCCAACAATCCACTGTGAACTGAGTCTTCCCTGCTGATTGTCCGCACTGACCGGATTGTCACTTGGCATACTATTCTAAGGAATAAATATACCATAGTACCGTCAGATCCACGGGGTTTCCAGCATATAGTTCAATTTTACTAAGGCAGCGATTCTACCTTAGGACGGTTATAGTTACCGCCGCCGTTCACCGGGGCTTCAGTCGCAGACATACATCCGCTTCCTTAACCTTCCGGCACCGGGCAGGAGTCAGCCCCTATACATCCACTTTCGTGTTAGCAGAGACCTGTGTTTTTGGTAAACAGTCGCCTGGACTCTTTTGCTGCGGCCCCAGTGCGCCTCACAAGAGAGGCGCACAGTATACGGGAATCAGTATCTGGGAATATGGAAAATGAGTCTTCCTTGTTCCTGTATACCAGTTCCTTGATACCGTGCGTCTCATCCAGTGAGACGCGCCGGGGCAGACCTTATCCCTAAGTTACGGTCGCTGTATTGCCGAGTTCCTTAACGAAGGTTCGCTCGTACGCCTTGGTCTACTCGACCTGAGCACCTGTGTTGGTTTTCGGTACGGACGGCTATATCTATAAACTTGCCAGCTTTTCTGGTCAGCTTGGGTCACCCGAATTCCGCGCTTAACGCGCAGTTTTATTCATGCTTTACGCTCCGCACTCCATGCTCCGCTTCATATGTCGTATAGCATTTGGCATATAGCATTTGTTATCTGTTATATGCAAAATCTATGCAATATGGAATCTGCTATCTGACATATAAGCGCTGAAGCACATAGTGCGAAGCGCTAGACATTTAAACGGTCATAACCATGAGACCGCTCGGGTTACCATGCCGCGTCACTAGCACGCAACAATATAACCGGTACGGGAATATTAACCCGTTGTCCATCGCCTACGCTACACGCCTCGGCTTAGGACCGACTAACCCTGGGTTGATAAACATCGCCCAGGAAACCTTGCTCTTTCGGCGGTGGAGATTTTCACTCCACATATGGTTACTCATTCCAGCATTCTCACTTCCCCGCGCTCCAGTCTTGCTCACGCTCGACCTTCAGTGCCCGAGGAACGCTCCTCTACCAACCAGCGCGCTGCGCTGGAACTATCAATTAACAACCGTCAACCACCAAACAAATTATTAACTTTTAACGATTAATAGTTGCTTGATAGTTGTTAGTTGCCAGTTGCCAGTTCCAGTGCAAAGCACTGGTTCCACAGCTTCGGTAATATGCTTAAGCCCCGTTACATTTTCCGCGCAGGGTCTCTTGACGAGTGAGCTGTTACGCACTCTTTAAATGTATGGCTGCTTCTAAGCCAACATCCTCGCTGTTTATGAAACCCCACCTCGTTTCCCACTGAGCATATATTTAGGGACCTTAGCTGGTGGTCTGGGCTGTTTCCCTTTTGAGCGACGAGCTTAGCCCCGCCGTTCTGACTGCCACGATGAATTTTTGCGGTATTCGTAGTTTGTCAAGAGTGGGTACGCTGTAAGCGCCCCATCCCTAAACAGAGCTCTACCCCCGCAAACTACGTTCGTGACGCTAGCCCTAAAGCTATTTCGAGGAGAACCAGCTATCTCCGGGTTCGATTGGCATTTCACCGCTAACCACAGGTCATCCAAACACGTTGTAAGGTGTACTGGTGCGGTCCTCCACGAGCTGTTACGCTCGCTTCAACCTGCCCATGGTTAGGTCACCCGGTTTCGGGTCTAATCCCTGCGACTCTACATGAGACAAAACCAAGGTTTTTTCTCATCGCTTCGCTGCTCTTTTTCCAAAAAAGGATAAAATTTTCCGAAGTAAATTCGTAAAATTTTATTTATGAGTAACAAAGCCTAACTGAAAAACTCTCGGTATTGTCTCATGTAATGCGCCCTATTAAGGCTCGCTTTCACTACGGCTCCGCGGTTTTAACCGCTTAACCTGACGCCACAGAAATTAACTCGCTGGATCGTTCTACAAAAAGCACGCCGTCACGGGCTCATCACTGGTGATGAGCCCATATTACAAATTACAATTGTCATATTACAGAGATATAACATATGTCATATGTCATATGCTAAATCTTTGCTATATGTTATTTGCTATATGGAATATGCTCTTCAGCAATGAAGAGCCCGCTCCGACTCCTTGTAGGCACGTGATTTCAGGTTCTATTTCACTCCCCTCCCGGGGTTCTTTTCACCTTTCCCTCACGGTACTTGTTCGCTATCGATCATAAGACATATTTAGCCTTGGAAGGTGGTCCTCCCAGATTCAGACAGGGTTTCACGTGTCCCGTCCTACTCGAGAAGTTCGGTTTTAAGGTCGAACTGTTACCAAATCTAAAGTCGCATGGCTTTCGCGTACGGGGCTTTCACCCTCTTTGGCTTGGCTTTCCAGCCACTTCTGCTAGCCATACGATTTGTAACTCCATCGAAGCTTATAGCAGTGCTTCGTCGCAAGCAGGACGACTCGATTGAACCTCGAGTATTCCTGCCTGGTCGTTTGGTTCTCACAACCCCGTTACTTGTGTTCGGCTGCCACCTTATTCAAGGGGCGCCTCACACAAGAATTTTCAATTTACAATTATCATTTTTCATTGATTTCAAATGAGAAATGGTAAATGTTTGAAAGTTCCTGTGTGAAGCACCTAACTTGAAAACAAGTAAGGTTTGGGCTCTTCCGGGTTCGCTCGCCGCTACTACCGGAATCGTTGTTACTTTCATTTCCTCACGGTACTAAGATGTTTCAGTTCCCGCGCTTACCTCTGATGCGCCTATATATTCAACGCATAGTGACTAGGCATGACCCTAGCCGGGTTTCCCCATTCGGACATCTCCGGATCAAAGCTTGCTTGTCAGCTCCCCGAAGCTTATCGCAGACTGCTACGTCCTTTATCGGTGTCTTATGTCAAGGCATCCATCGCGTGCCCTTGAGTAACTTTTTACGTTTTCGTAACGTTTGGCCGTTTTACCTGCCAGCCGGCAGAGCCGGTTGCACTGTAAAACTCTTGGCGTATCACTGCGTCGAACTCTGCGAGGCTCCCTCGGAGTACGTTAGTACGCCTCAGTACACTTCTCGAATTCTCCTTGTGCTACATCCAAGCCAATCGCTACGAATCTATCTATTCCAAATTGTTTTGCATGAGTGCAGCGCAAGGAAGATGTGCGGAGCTCGAACGAACTGTACAGTAAAGTACAGAGAGTGAGCACCGTAAACATCTGACGATGCGATGCGCCATGAGCGATCGGCAGAGTTGCTGGCTCTGCCAGCAAGCAGGCCGAACGCGGCAAAACGATTTGGGAAATTGCATTGGTTAACTAGTAATCGGTATGACCGATTACAAGATACCTTTCTATCCATCTAAATTGTTAAAGTTCATGTCCGCCAGAGATTTAAAAGGTCGCCTGATTCAGGCGACCAAAGCGTGTCAAAAATACAGTCTAACCTACGCCTGGGTTGCCCCTTTCGATGTTAGAGTCGTATTCATCTTCGCCTTAAGTCTCCTTTTGACCGGCTAACATGGTACCAACTATCAACCAGCGTGTAAAGAGTTTGCCAGGGGCTTTATCGACAAGATGTTTATGTTACAACGAAACCAGTCGATTCAAGGATATTTTATGGCTATAGGCACGCCGTCGGGATATACAGTTTTTATAACAACCTGTTCAACGTGCTTAACCAGCTTTTCGTCCGGATCTAAACGGAGCGGCACTTCTTCTAGCGTTAAATAGGCATGAATGGTTTCGTGTAAAAGTGTTTTTGATATTGATTGGCTGGCCGTCCTGTTTGTTTGAGGCGTACTTAACATCATTAAGTTGTATTTAACTAGATCTATCCCCAGAAAACTTACTTCTATCTGTGGCAAGGTAGCCCCAGATGCGTCGCATCTCTCGACTTGGTTTATTGGCTGGAAGCGCATCCCTTTGATGCAGTGCCCAGCTGGTGCAATGTGTACGTGGTAGACGCTGCCAGCGTGCTTTTTCTGCACTATTAGATCTCGGCGGAAGCATTCTATAAGCTGATTGACTTCCGGATGTGAATATTCTATTTCGTTTGAAAGCGGCGCGTGAAACGACTCTTCAAATTTTATTTGGTCTATCTCTACACCGCTAGGCGCATGTATGACCACTTCGATCCCTGATAGGTCCATGGTGAAGTGCTCGACCGCCGAATACATGTACTCGACACCTTGGGTTACTATTTTCTCTAGGTTTATACTGCTGGCCGTAAACTGTCTGGCAGCTGATTTGGTGCCAATCAACGGTGTTTCAGCCGTCTTTTTTGGCTCGTTGTCCATGGGATATCCGTCAATCTCGCAGCCAGCAGGCGGTAAGACGATCTGGCCGTCCGAATCATATTGGCTCCAACGGCTGACTTCGTCCGCATTGCTTGCAGCAAAAACTAAAGCTACGGCTAATACGCCCAACTTTCGTTTAGTCCAAAACGATGATTTATTTTTTTCCGCGTTCTCAAACTTTACTGCTTTTAGGTATCCGTCTCTGGTAATAGCGTACTCGGCTCTGGGAATGGTGAGCTCCTAAAATGAAATGATGGGGCTGCCTGGATTCAACTAGTGTCAAACTGCCGCTTGATACAGCATAGCGAGCTGATAAACTGTCCGTCAAATCAGCGAGCTTTACTGGGGACCTCGTAACTCAAGTCGAGCTGGACTCGACACAGCATGTTTCGTCAATAACAGTTGGTGGGGCTGCCTGGACTCGAACCGGGGACCTCGTCATTATCAGTGACGCGCTCTAACCAACTGAGCTACAGCCCCTCCAACTGGCATTGACTTACTTATTAAGGTCTGAACAGTGACGCGCTCTAACCAACTGAGCTAGTTAGCTTTTGATTGAGCTAATCTAGCAAAAGCGTACAGCTCGTATGTTAATTATGACGTGGTGGAGCATGTCGGATTCGAACCGACGACCCCCTGCTTGCAAAGCAGGTGCTCTAGCCAACTGAGCTAATGCCCCGTGTCAGAAAATCTTGCCGACTAACAGGAGTTTATTATAAATGAATCTTTGAAGTCTTTCAGGTGTTTCTTCCATATGGTTGTCCAAACGGCTAACTGCGCTCCCTAGTTTTGACCAACCATGACGGTTTTGAACCGCCGCTATTCTACTTAAGATACCTCTTATTAACAAGCTCAGTTTCTGCTATCTTTAAGTTAATGGTAATAGCAAACATTCTACTCGGCTTGATATTAATTGGCGTCGGAATCGTCCTGCTAAAATTTAATTTCCGGGTATCAAACATGTTCAGCCACAATAATGTGTTTGAACGGTATATGGGCAGCGGGGCCACTTATTTTGTTATGCAGGTCGCTGCGGTGCTGGTTATTATAGTGGGCTTTTTACTAATGTCAGGCCTGTTGGATAACCTGATGGGCTTCCTGCTCTCACCGCTAAAAGATATCATTACTGTTTAGTTATATAACTATGTTGATATCTATGTTGTTTAAGAGCTAATCTGTTATATATAAAAACTATATAATTAATTATATAACCATGTTGTATTTCTCAATCCGTAAACAATCGTTACGATAATTGAATTAATTTCAATTCTTATGATCCCGAATGAGGGGGTGATACTTTGCCCAAGCATTACTTAGTAGGAAAATAATCAATAAATTGGAATTCATTTCTAATTTATTGATACAGAATCAGGGGAGAATCACGAAGTTTAAGGAGGGGGTATCTCCCTCCTTAAAGCTGCGCATTTTAAAAGTTTGGTAGTGCAACTCAACGCCGGGTCTGGTCTACCTATCCGTTTAGCGAATAAATTCGCTTGATAGTTGTTACTGGTATACCAAAAATGATGCAACAACTTGGATCGACCTAGCTCACCTCAAGTGCTCTCGCAGAGTCACATGAGGGGCTGGTTCATCTCCCTAGAAAGGAGGTAATCCATCCGCAGCTTCCGCTACGGATACCTTGTTACGACTTAACCCCAATCATCTCCCCCACCTTAGGCCGACCTAAGGTCGGACTTCGGGTGTTGGCGACTTTCATGGCTTGACGGGCGGTGTGTACAAGACCCGAGAACGTATTCACCGCAGTGTGCTGACCTGCTGGTTACTAGCGATTCCGGCTTCATGCAGGCGAGTTTCAGCCTGCAATCCGAATTGGGACCGGCTTTGATGGGATTTGCTCCCCCTCGCGGGTTGGCTGCCCATTGTACCGGCCATTGTAGCGCGTGTGTCGCCCAAGGTATAAGGGAAATACTGACCTGACATCATCCCCTCCTTCCTCCCTGTTACCAGGGCAGTCTGTTTAGAAAAATCCAACTAAACATAAGGGTTGCGCTCGTTGCGGGACTTAACCCAACATCTCACGACACGAGCTGACGACGGCCATGCATCACCTGTCACTGCGTTCCCGAGGGCACAGTTTCCTTTCGGAAGCCTTCGCAGGATGTCAAACCTTGGTAAGGTTCTTCGCTTACCATCGAATTAAACCACACGCTCCACCGCTTGTGCGGGTCCCCGTCAATTCCTTTGAGTTTTAAGCTTGCGCTCGTACTACTCAGGCGGGATGCTTAACGCGTTAGCTTCGCCTCCGAGGGGGTCGATACCCCCGAATGGCTAGCATCCATCGTTTACGGCATGGACTACCGGGGTATCTAATCCCGTTCGCTACCCATGCTTTCGAGCCTTAGCGTCAGTAATGAGCCAGTCGCCTGCCTTCGCCATCGGTGTTCCTGCTGATATCTACGGATTTCACTCCTACACCAGCAATTCCAGCGACCCCTCTCATACTCTAGCTAAACAGTTCGGATACCAGCCACACGGTTGAGCCGTGGGATTTAAATATCCGCTTATTTAGCCGCCTACGCATCTCTTTACGCCCAGTCATTCCGGATAACGCTTGGACCCTACGTATGACCGCGGCTGCTGGCACGTAGTTAGCAGGTCCTTATTCACAAGTTACTGTCATAATCCTCACTTATAAAAGCAGTTTACGACCCGAAGGCTTTCATCCTGCACGCGGCGTTGCTCCATCAGGCTTTCGCCCATTGTGGAAGATTCCCCACTGCTGCCTCCCGTAGGAGTCTGGACCGTGTCTCAGTTCCAGTGTGGCTGATCATCCTCTCAGACCAGCTACCGATCGTCGCCTTGGTGGGCATTTACCCCGCCAACAAGCTAATCGGACGCAGGCTCTTCCCAAACCGCCGGAGCTTTTCTCCTAAGAGGTTATGCGGTATTAGCCAACCTTTCGGCTGGTTATCCCTCAGTCTGGGGTAGATTCCTACGCGTTACTCACCCGTCCGCCGCTCGCCATCACCCAACATTCTGTGTTGGAAAGTTCCAAATTACAAATTCCAAGTCACAAATAAATTTCAATTTCCAAATTCAATTGGTATTTGATGCTTATTTGGTTATTGGTGCTTGATTATTGGTCATTCCAGCACAAAGTGCTGGGCATGCTGCCGCTCGACTTGCATGTGTTAGGCACGCCGCCAGCGTTCATCCTGAGCCAGGATCAAACTCTCCATAAAAGGACTTCTTAAAAGTCCTTGAAATGACTTAAGACTAGTTTGTCTAATGTCAAAATTGACGTTGACGTTGCACTACCAAACTTTTAACGTTCGGCTCCAAATAGTATTCCTCACAAGAACTTATCAAGAGTCAGCTGCCAGCATACAGGTTAACTACAGATGGGTCAAGCATGGAATTGGCGATAAACGTTGTTATTTTTTCCGCTTTCGCTTAGTCCGTCTGGCTCGCTTTGATTGACGGGTTTCTCGCTTTGCCACCTGGAAGTGATCGTGCTCTTCTTTTAGGGCGGCTTTGGCCTGGCGCACTACCCGGAAGTAATTGACACCGCCGACAGCCAGTATCCATCCGATGGCGGCTAACACCCAAAACTTGGTTGTAAACAACCTGATACCCTCGCTCTGTAACCAAACCGCCACCAGGCCTAATATAGCCGGCGCGCTAAAACTGTAGCGTATGGTTCGTTTTAGGCGTTTACTGGTTGGCAGTCTGGTCAAACCTTTCTTGACAATCAATCGATAACCAGCCTGACTGAGGGTGAAGACCAAAATGAACAATCCGTAATAAACCGTCCGCTCGGTGTCGGTGATGGTGTTAAACAAATCTCGTGTGCCCTCGGGCCAATGTCGAAACATGAGTACGCCGCTGGTCATCAGACCGATCAAGCCACCGGCAGCGACTTCAACCGGCGTATGGCCCAATACCTCCCGGATTTTAAAGGCTTCTCGCTGCTCTTTGGGTGTCCGGCTGAGTTCGATGAGCCTGGCTAAAACTCCTCCTTGCTCGCCCACCGCCCGGCGGACTCCAAAGGCGTCATAGACCACGATTAGCGAAAAGACCGCTCCAATACCGAACTCGGCGCTCTCGACCCCATTTAAAAAGGCCAGTACCACTAAAAGAGCAATGACGATGGCGGTATGTGAACTGGGCATATTGCCCGATTTATAAAGATACTTCCAACTGAAATCGCCGTGGCTAGCCTGCAGGAGTAGTTTGGTTGTCTGAGCGATCAACCAGCTAACAAACGGTACAACTATGTATGGGCTGGAAAATATGCTCATGCGGTTTTTCCTGGCTTAGGTGCCGCGGGTTTAGTCTGTTCGCTCGCTTCGGCAGCTTTTTCTTCCTGCTCCTTAATAAGGGCCATGGACGCTACGCTGTCTCCTTGATTAAGCCGCATTATCCTTACGCCCTGGGTGGTCCGGCCCATAGCGGAGATGTCCTTGAGCCCGAGTCGAATAGTCTGGCCTAGTTTTGAGATGATAATTACTTCGTCGGCATCATCGGTCAAAGTCCTCACCCCTACTAATTTACCCGTTTTGGAATTAACAATCGCCGATTTTATACCGACGCCGCCGCGTCGATGAGCGGTAAATTGCTCGATTTTGGTTCTTTTGCCATAGCCGTTTTGACTGATGACAAAGATGTACGAGTTTGCCTTGACGGTGTTCATGTCAATCACCTCGTCACCCTGGCGTAAGCGAATACCGCGGACCCCGCGAGCGGTACGGCCCATCGGGCGAACATCGCCCTCATGGAAACGGATTGACTGCCCCTGGGAAGTCGAAATAATAATCTCGTTTTCTCCAGTCGTTTGGCGAATCCATTTAAGCTCGTCGTCGTCGTCAAGATTAATCGCGATCAGGCCGGATGTCCGTATATTTTGATAACTTTCAATTAGGGTTTTCTTGACCGTGCCAAATTTGGTGCACATAAACAAATAGCTATCGACGGCTTTTACGTCTTTATCCATCCTGATCATTGAGCTAACGGCCTCGTCCGGCTGCAGCTGCAGCAAGTTGACGATAGCGACGCCCTTGGCGCTGAGTCCAACCTTTGGTATTTCATAAACCTTGAGTCGGAAAACTCGTCCGCGATTAGTAAAAAAGAGTAGGAAGTCGTGCGTATTTGCAAATGTTAATTGCGCAATTAAATCTTCCTCTTTTGTTGTAATTCCACGTTTCCCCTTGCCTCCTCTTCCCTGTTTTCGGTATTCATTCAACGCATTTCGTTTAATGTAATTTTCCGCTGTAAGAGTTACAACAACTTGCTCATTGGGAATGAGTTCTTCCTCGCTAAACTTACCCAGCTCCTGAGTAATTATTTTACTGTGCCGTTTGTCGCCAAAGCGGTCTTTGATCTCGATTAGCTCATCCTTGATAATCCCTAATATCTTGGCTTCGTCGCCCAAAATTGTCTTCAGCTCCTTGATTAAAGTCTTTAGCTCTGTCAGCTCGTCTTCGATTTTTTGCCGCTCTAATCCGGCCAGCGTGCGTAGCTGCATCGCCAGGATTGCCCGAGCTTGGAGCTCGGACAGTTTAAACTTCTTGATCAAATTAGCTTGGGCGTCTTCGGCTGTTTGGCTTTTGCGGATAGTGTCGATGACTTCGTCGATGTGGTCCAACGCGGTTTTTAAGCCTTCGAGGATGTGGGCCCGAGCTTCGGCCTTTTTAAGTTCGAACTCGGTCCGACGCCGGACGACCTGTTGTCGGTGTTTAAGATATTCTTTTAAGATTTCCTCCAAACCTAAAACCCTCGGCTGAATACCGTCAACCAGTGCCAACATGTTGTAATGGAAAGCCGTCTGAAGCGGAGTAAGTTTGTACAGTTGGTTCAAAACTTTCTTCGGGTAAGAATCTTTTCTCAGATCAATTACAATTTGCACCGTGCCTCTCGCGCTCTCGTCGCGAATGTCACTGATAGTCGTAATCTTTTTGTTCTTCACCAGATCGGCGATTTTCTCAATCAGGCCGGCCTTGTTGACACCGTAAGGTATCTCGGTAATGATGATCTGACTTTTGTTTCGTTTTCCTTCGTCCTCGATTACTTCGGCTACGGCCCTAATAATTACGCTGCCTTTGCCTGTGCCATAGGCCGCCCGCATGGGTTCGCCACCATAAACGACACCGCCGGTAGGAAAATCCGGCCCCTTTACGTGTTTTAGCAGGTCGTCCAGAGAGGCGTCCTGGTTGTCTATCAGTTCGATTACGGCGTCGACGATTTCTCCTAAATTATGGGGTGGTATATTTGTGGCCATGCCAACGGCGATACCGAGCTGGCCATTCAACAATAAATTCGGAACTTTGGCCGGCAGTACTACTGGTTCTTGCTTACGGCCGTCGTAGTTGGGCCGGAAGTCAACCGTTTCCTTATCGATGTCGGCCAACATCTCTTCGGTTAGCCGGGTCATGCGAGCTTCGGTATAACGCATTGCCGCCGGTGGGTCACCATCCATCGAGCCAAAGTTACCTTGTCCGTCTACCAAGAGGTAGCGGGTGTTGAAGTCTTGGGCCAGCCGGACCATGGCGTCATAGATGGCTTGGTCGCCATGAGGATGAAAATCACCCATAACCGAGCCGACCACAGTAGCACTTTTCCGGTAAGAACTGCTGGCTCTCAAGCCCTCGTTGTTCATCACGTGCAGGATACGGCGGTGAACCGGCTTGAGGCCGTCACGTACGTCCGGCAAGGCCCGCGATACGATAACGCTCATGGAATACTGGAGGTAGCTTTCCTCCATCTCCATTTCAATACTACGAACAGTCTCCCCGCTAACGGCCGGTGTTATTTCGATCTCCGGTTCTGGTATCTTGGCTTTATCGTTCGCCATTTAGATATCCAGTTCCTTCACATACTTGGCGTGGGTTTGAATAAAATTCTTCCTCAGCTCGACTTCCGTACCCATCAGTTTGTTAAATATAGCGTCGGCTTTTTCTGCGTCTTCGACACTAACTTTAAACAACATTCTGCGCTCGGGATCCATCGTCGTTTCCCATAATTCGGTCGCGTTCATTTCTCCTAAGCCCTTGTAGCGCTGGATCTTTACTCCAGTTGGCAGCTTGGTGCTTGCGGACCCATCATCCTCAAGCGACACCGTCAATTCGGGGTCAACTTCGGCTGAGTCCGACGCCTCAAGTCCGAGCGAAGACAGGATTTTATCGCGTTGGTTATCGGTAAAAGCAAATTGGTCTTTTTTCCCTTTAGTAATTTTATAGAGCGGCGGCTGGGCAATGAACATGTGGCCGGCTTCGATGACCGGCAGCATGTGACGGAAGAAAAGCGTTAACAACAAGGTTCGAATATGGCTACCGTCGACGTCGGCATCGGTCATAATTATTATCTTATGGTATCTCAGTCCGTCGAGACTGAATTGCTCGTCAATGCCTACTCCCAGGGCCTTTATCAAGCTGGTAATCTCGGTGTTAGCCAGCATTTTATCCAATCTGGCCCGTTCGACATTTAGCACTTTGCCCCGCAGCGGCAGGATCGCCTGGTGGCGACTGTCCCGGCCGTCCTTGGCTGAACCGCCAGCCGATTGGCCCTCGACGATAAACAACTCGGAATCAGCCGGATTACGGCTGGAACAATCGGCTAACTTACCTGGCAAACCGCTGCCTTCAAGCGCACCTTTGCGGATAACGCTTTCCCGGGCGGCCCGGGCGGCTTTTCTGGCCTGGGCGGCCAGTAAACCCTTACCGACAATTCTTTTGCCAACCGCCGGATTCTCTTCTAGGTAATAGGCAAACCACTCACTCATCACGGTTTCAACATAGCCGCGGACTTCCGGGTTGCCGAGTTTGTTCTTTGTCTGGCCTTCGAATTGTGGTTCTTCCAATTTGACGAGAATGACAGCCGTTAAGCCTTCCCGGGTATCCTCGCCCGATAAGTTCTCTTCTTTGTCTTTAAGTAACCCCGATTTCCGGGCGTATTCATTGATGACTCGGGTCAACGAGGCTCTAAAACCGGTCAAATGGGTTCCGCCATCGGGATTGAACACGTTGTTAGCGAAGGCCTTAACCGTTTCAGTGTAAGTATCGGTATACTCGAGCGAGATTTCTACAATAGCGCTATCGATCTCTTTTTCGATATAAAACGGTTTGTCGATCAGAACGTCCTTGCCTATGTCCAGATGCCGGACGTAGGACTGGATGCCACCCTCGAAATAAAAACTATACTTTTTGCCGCTGCGCTCATCGGTAATCGAAGTTTTAACCCCTTTGGTCAGATAAGCCTGGTGGCGTAACCGGTCCAAAATAGTCTCATAATTGAAATCGACGCTTTCAAAAACCGACTCGTCGGCTTTAAACGTTATCTCGGTGCCGGTCTGATCGCTTTTGCCGGAGACTTTTATCTCCGATTGGGGTACGCCTAGAACATAGTCTTGCTCGTAGGCCTTGCCATCCCGATAAACCCGGGCCTTAAGCTCGGTAGATAGGGCGTTAACCACACTAACGCCGACGCCGTGCAAGCCACCGGACACTTTATAACCACTGGCATCGCCGCCAAACTTGCCGCCGGCGTGCAATACGGTTAGCACGGTTTCCAGCGCCGATTTGCCTGTTTTAGCTACTTTATCGACCGGTATACCCCGGCCGTTATCTCGAACCCGGACTCGTCCGTCGGCTAGGAGTATCACCGCCACTTCTGTGGCGTAGCCGGCAATAGCTTCATCAATGCCGTTATCGACGACCTCCCACACCAGATGATGCAGGCCCTCGATCCCGGTTCCACCGATATACATACCAGGGCGTTTTCTAACTGGCTCAAGACCTTCCAGGACTTGAATTTGACTGGCGTCGTAACTGGAAGTTTTTGCGGACTTAGACAAATTTAACCTCAGACCTCGTAAACGTTTAGCAGTGGTTGAACCCCATCAATCGAGCGACCAATAACCTTGCCTAGCGCTTGCCGCTTGTGTTTTAATTATCGATGAGTGTTGCATATATTATAAAACGCAACCCGGGTATCTGACAAACCAAAATGTTCAAGAAATTAGTTGCTAACGCGGCTTTCAGCCCAAGTATGGTTACGACCATTGGGTTTTATGCCAAACGGCTCAGGCAAGAGGAGTTCACTCGCCGCTTGGGTCTAATTTTCAGTGCTCTAGCGGTAGCGTTACAGACTTTGGCTATAATTTCGCCCCCGGAAGCAACCATCGCGTCCGGACCAAATAATATTATCTACACTGGTGTTACCTCAGTTGAAGACTTGCTCCGTCACTATGATCGAAACGATGATGGCAATGGGCACAGAGATCTGCAACAAATATTTGCTCACTATGGCATCTCGCGCGATGACCTTGCAGATGCAAAAATAACAACGATAAAGTCAACCGACCGTGATCGTAAACTGAGGTCAATCGGCCGAAAGCCTTACGGCAAAGCTGGCGAAGTAGCCGTTCCCATCTCTGATAGCGCGACGACGGTCTACGAAAGATGGTTGTGGTCATGGGATAGCGGCCCTTACTCTACCTACCGCGTATTCCAGGGACAGACCAGTGATGGCCGTTGGTTCGCCGTTTTGATGAACTGTGGCAACCTGGTGGTGGACGAACCGCCGCCCTCGCCCGAAAACCCGGTGGGACAAGTAGAAGCTAGTTGTCTGGGAATTTTTGGCTGGGCCTATGACCCTAATGCCAAATCCCGCGCGATTACCGTAAAGGTAATAATTAAATTAAGAGGCGTAGACGATGAACCAACCCGCTTTACGCTGGCGGCCAACTTACCCGAACCAAAGGCGAGTGTCGGCGGCAACCATGGATTTAGAGCGCCAATACCGCCGGCTAAACAATCGGCTGAATTTAAAACAGCCTATACCGTAGTTGCCATTGATACCTATGGTGGCGGCGAAAATATCGATTTGGCGCGAAACCAAATAATCGATACGAACTGTGCTGACACACCGCCGCCTTGCCCATTCAAGGAGGGTTTAACGCTGCGGGATAAAGAGTGCATCGAGTGCGAAATTGTGCCCGGTATCTGGTACAAAGACAGTGAATGCAAACCGCCGGAAGAACCGCCTTGTCCGATTAAGCCGACCCTGCCCAAGGACGATCCGCGCTGCCTGCCCTGCCCGACTGACTCGTCCAAGTGGATCGACGACGAAGACTGCGAAACACCTTTCCCGTTAATCGTGTTCGTCAAGCGGGCTAAGAATGAAACTCAGGGTATAGACGACGCCAATGGCACAACCGCCCAGCCCGGTGACACGATTATTTATGAAATAGCGGCGGAAAATGTTGGCAGCCAAGCTGACGAAGTACTGTTCCAGGAGGACATCGCAGATATTTTGGAGTATGCCGACTTAATTGACAGCGACGACGCCTCTATCAGTGATGACGGTAACGTTCTGAGCTGGGGCCTGATCGAAGTCAAACCAGATCAGGAAATCATCAAACGAATAACGGTCCGTATCAAAGACCCCATCCCCGCCAGCCCATCGCCGGCCAACAACCTCGAGTCAAATAACCTTGAGTTAAGAAACGTTTGGCACCATAAAACCGTAGTGATTAAGGTCCCCCGTCCGATTGTCAAAACACCTGAAGTACTGGCCGAATCGTTGCCAAACACCGGCCCAACGGCTAACGTGGCTATCAGCTTCGGATTGATAATGCTGTCCGCCTACTTCTATAGCCGTAACCGCCAGTTGACGAAAGAACTTAAGCTAGTCAGCGTAGAATACGCCAGTGGCGGGGCTTAGCATGGCAGAACGACAATCCTCAACTGAAACCAAGTTTGGCCCCAACGAACGAGCCGCCAACAAAGAAATCTTGGCTAAAAAATTTGAGGCTGAACACCCACCAAAGTCGGTCGAGGCTGAAAACCTAGCGGATCGGCGACGGGAAGTCGAATCAATACGACAAAGCTCACCCGAGAGTGCCGGTCTGGCTGAACAGTTAGCCGATGACGATCAACCAGAAGCCGAAACCTATATCACCAAAGCCGATAAAAATCGAGCTTATAATTTGAGTCTGAAACGCGTTCAAAGGCAGCTGGGAGCACCGGGCCGGTCATTCAGCCGATTGATCCATAATCCGGCCGTAGAGCGCGTGAGCGAGACGCTGGAGAAGACAATCGCCAGGCCGTCGGCCGTACTCGGCGGCAGTTTATTTGCTACCGTCGGGCTGGCAATCATGCTCTATGCCGCCCGCCGAAACGGCTTTGCCCTATCCGGTTCGGAACTTGCTTTATTCTTGGCTATCGGTTGGCTGGTCGGTTTGTTGTCAGAACTCCTTTGGCGAAAAATACTAAAGCGCTAAGCCGCCTTACCTTCATCATAGCTTAGGTTGCCATGCTCATCGATTTTAATATCAGCTCCGCTGGCTGCATCCCCCGGTTGGGACGGTGAGACTACGGCGGCTTTATCCATTACTTCGGCGTTAGGTTGTTCACTGATCTTGTCTTTTACCAGGTTAGCCAAGTTTGCGACCTCATCTTTGTCTGATAAGGCGCCGCTAACTTGGCTCTCCGGCTCGTTAATCTGGCCGCTAGCCTTAGCCCGCGCAAAGGCGGTTGGTGATTGGTTTGGCTGGGCGTCGGTCTTCTGGTCCGTGGATTGATTGGTAGCTTCCGCGGTCGAATCAGACGGGCTGGACTTTGATTGATCCGTGGCCGGTTTTGGCGGTTGAGTTCGTCTTTTGGCCAGCCACTCGTCCAAAAAAGAAGTCCCGCCCGGCGGTGTCGGCCGGCGGCTGGAACCTAAAGCCGGTGGCTGTCCAAACGGCGATTCGAACGGGCGTGCTATCGGTGGCTCTGGCGCTGTTTTAAGACGCTCAAATATCTCCGTCTCCACTTTGGCTCTCGACCGGCCGTACTTGGCCGCCGACAGTCGTTTAAGAGCCTGTCCCAGCTCAGGATTAGGGTGGCCAAGCGGCGGAATGGTAGCCAGGCTGAACGGCTGCGACGGTACGCCGGAAATCATCAACCGAACGATGGCGTTATAGTTGGGCAGCTTAACGATGTCTTCTTGATCAAAAACGGGTGAGAATTGTTTAACCAGATAATCCGCGTCATCCGGACCGGCCCTTAATGCGGCGATTGACCCAACATTTCCAAATACAGCGTCTTTTACTTCTTCGCTCAGTTGAGTCGTGAACTGATTGGCAACGATGAGATTAAGGCGATACTTCCTGGCTTCTGACAAAATGGTAGCAAACGAGTCGGTCGAGAAGTTTTGGAATTCATCGACATACAACGAGAAATCCCGTCGGTGCTCTTCCGGTATGGCCGCCCGGCTCATGGCGGCGGCCTGGAACTTCATGACAAAAATCATACCCAGCAGCTTCGAGTTAAGTTCGCCGGTACGGCCTTTGCTCAGATTTACCAGCAGAATTTTGCCCTCGTCCATAACCTGCCGAAGGTCGACCGAGCTTTTAGTTTGACCGACGATATTCCGCATCATTTCGTTGCTCATAAAGGCACCGAATTTGCTGACAAACCAACCGAGAACCTCGCTTTTATGATAGTCAGAGGTCTTGGCCATCTCGCCCTCCCAAAACTCGCGGACGGTTGGGTCGGTAACATATTTTAGCTTTTGCTTGGCGTAGCGGTTATCGGTAAAGATTTTTGGAATATCGATGAAAGTTGATCCGTTTGGATCGCTCATCAACGTTAGGGCGGCATTTCTAAACCAGTGTTCGTAGCGCGGACCGATGATACCGGTATGCCCCGGATCGTAGAGTTTATAGAGCATATTGATGGCTTCTTGGATGAGAAAATCCTTCTGCTCCGGGTTCTGGAATTCAAATAAATTCAGACCCATTGGCTGATCCATATCGGCCGGAGAAAAATAAATAACGTCTTCGGTTCTTTCTTTCGGTACCATAGATATCAAACGCTCTACGGCGTCGCCGTGCGGATCGATAAAGGCAAAACCCCGACCATCTAACATGTCGTACAGAGCTAAATTCTCGAGCAATACCGTTTTACCGGTACCGGTTTGACCGACTATATAAAGATGTCGCCGGCGGTCTTCCTCGCTCAAGCGAATCTCTTTTTTGACACCCCGAAATACGTTGTATCCGAGCAGCGGGCCGCTTTCTGGCAGTTTGTTGGGTCCGTCTACTTGTTTTGAGGATTGTCTTTCGAGCGATGAAGTTGACGTGCCGCGTTGTTCCGGTAAATGAAATATCGTGGCTAGCTCAATGCTGTTTAGAATGGTCCGCTTCGACTCCTGAGGAAAGAATCGAAAGATAAAAGCGGTGACAAAATTTTCGATGTCCTTAGCCGGCGAGAACTTGAAGCCGTTTTTACCGGGCGCATCAAACAAAGCGAAGGTGGCCACCATATTGTTGAGTATATTTTGCGACCGGCTGGCAGTATTAGAAGAGGCTATAACCCGGATTAATGTTTCAAAACCGGGATGTCGGGTCTTACTTTCAACCGCCTCAATATTCGATTGCTCGAGCGCTGACAGTGGTTTATCCGGTTCCTTTTTGTCATCCTTTGCCTCTGGCGGCTTCCAAAGCGCCGTGGCCAGTTCTTTAGCTACCGAACCAGTGGACGTGGACTTTTTCTTGTCACGCATGTTAGATGCGACCTTGAGAGCACTTTTCGACCATTCTTTGCCGGCTGGCCTGATTAGGAGTTGTAAGGCGGCGCCATCTTCATTTGTTAGGTTTGAAAATGCGTTGAAGATAGCCTGGAGAGCGTCTCGCTTACTTTCCTGGAAGGTCGCTATCGGCTTGGCCGAGTCTTCTTTTAGCTCCAATTCGCCGCCGATTGTGCCGCTGATCTTGCCGACCGGGCTGAAAATATTATGTTCTGGTACTTCCTCCACCTGCGCGCTCGGATAGGCGCTGACGATGGCTTGCTCCACTACTGGTACGAGAGTTATCGGCACCGCGGCGTAGAATCGGACCGCTCCTTTTTTGGCGACAATCTCGAAGCCAATGTGCCGCTGGCCGTAGTAGCGCCGCTTGAAACCTTCCTCAACTGTACTGGCTAAAATGTTGTACATCACTTGGGCCTTGGAGATGGTCTCTTCGGCCACATCCCTCGTATCTCTGGAACCAAGCTCCGTATCCTCGCTGGACGGCGGCAAATGGATGACAAGACTGACCATTTTTAGGCCGCGTTCGTAATTCTTTGCTTCGCGCAATAGTTTGCGATACTGAAAATAAACCAAAGCGCCTCCCAATCCCAAGAACAACAAGATTACCAATACGCCTACCATGGTTTAGGCATCTGTCTTTACGACTTTGTTAAACCGTTTAGTCTTGTAGTCGGCCTTTAGGCGGCTAGCCTCATTTTCTTGAGTATAAGGATCGTGCTTATGTTCGTGGACAATCGCTTTGGCTTTATTCACCCACTCTTTTTCGATTACATCGACATCAGCCGCAACCGCCGGTCCAATTTGGGCTGTCGGGTCCGCCTGTGACAATTGTCCGCCGCTTACATCACTGTCTATAACTGGAGGAGGCAATGCAATCGGTATATGACCTTGACTGGCGCTATCCCCGGACGGGCGAATGGTTTCCAGGGATGGGGTGATCGTTTCCGGTTGAGACTGGGTATCTGGCAATCGTTCCGGGCTTAGGTTTGCCGGGCGGGGTGATTCTGCTGAGTTTTGCTTGTTTGGTTCCATACAAGGTAGATTATAACAGAGAAGAAAAGCTTAAGAAGCACTACTTTCTAAGCTTGGCCCAATAAAGCGTAAACGTCACGATAAAGAGAGTTAACAATATGATATCGCCCATCTGTATTTCGATGGTGCCAATAGCTAAAGCGATGACCAATCCTGCCGAGCTAAGTACGATTAAAAGCAGACTGGTCCCTTGCGGTTGCTTAAAAATCAAATGACGCAGCAGTTGACCCCATATCAGTAAGGCCAAAAACACCAGGATAAAGAACAAAGATATCCCAAGCGGGCCCGCTCTATCAGGCGTGGTGCCAAACAACAACAGAGCGACTAATCCAGTGGTAATAACTGCCAGCAAAAGTAGTTTTATCCGTGTAATTTGGTTGTGGTTTTTAATGGTTTTCAATTTGATATTGCCCACAAATTAAAAATAACACCCTATTAGTGTTTTTTGGATGTCATTTTGCGATGAGTTAGATTACTGGAGCGACAAAACCGCCCGACATTTAAGACTTTTGTGGCGCTTGTCGCTCCAGCTGACTGACCGCCCGCTTATAGTTATTAAAACTATGAGGAGCGAAGTTACGCTTGGATAAAAACCAAAGAAACCATAACCAAGCGTGAAAGCCGCGCTTCGTAAGGCACACCGGCTCACGGTGTCTGCGAGTCGGTGTGCCCTACGAAGTTTTAAAATATTTATTTTTAAAGAACGGCTACGTTTGTTTATAGCACACGGGGGGCCTATAGTCAATATAATATTGTTGTTATTAACTCATGTATCAGATGTGATTGTTATCATAGTTTGTTGTTCATAATACTATGATAAATTATATTTAGGCAACTTATGTTGCGCTTTGCCTCGTACTAATTGTGTGGCCAAGCCTAAATAGGATTGTCCTGGACGACAATTCAGTTTGCCGGGTTATTAACAACGTATACTTATTAATATGCGTGCCTACAATCCAATCACTATCAACCGCCGAGCTAAATATGACTATGCCATCACTGACCGGATCATAGCTGGTATTAGCTTGCAGGGACCCGAAGTCAAAAGCGTCCGTCTTGGCCGGGCAGACCTTAAGGGCGGCTTCGCAACGCTAAGCGGCGGGGAGCTATGGCTGAATAATCTCCACATCCCGCTCTACCAGCCGGCCGGTGAGCAGCTCGGCAGTCAGCCGGATCGCCGTCGAAAATTACTGATCCATAAACGCCAACTTAAAAAGGTTGAGGCCTTAAAGCAGTCCGGGTTGAACCTTATTCCGCTAAGCATCGGCAAGCAGGGCCGATTTATCAAACTTGAGCTCGGCATTGGACGCGGTAAAAAACGCTACGACAAGCGGCACAGCATTAAGCAACGCATGGCAGATCGCGAAGCCTTGCAGAAGATTAAACACAAAGCCAAATAGCCAGACCAGGTTTTGGGCCAAAGCTGGTTTTATCGACAGGATATCGTAGCTGAAATTATATAGTTAAGTTAAGAACTGCAATTATATAATCAAACCGACGGCCAAATTTGCCAACATTGAGCCATTTAACGACTTAAGTGGGTAAAAATTGATAGTCCTCACCGCAAAGTTATGCACAGGTTGGCGAATAATAAAGAAAAAAGATTTGACAGCTATTTCGCTAGTGCTATAAGATGTGACCAGCGCTTGAATAAAAAAAGTATTCAGGTGCCAAAAACAAAAAGATAAATCTAAACAACCGCTTCTCGCAGGCGGTTGTTTTAATTTGACGCTAGCCCAAGTCAACAATCATCGAGTTTTTTATAAAAAGCGCTGAAACACCAATCAAACCGCTGGTCGACAATAATTATGGATATTAATAAAGTACGTTTTTTAGTGAATTTATCCTTGGCTTATTTCAATAAAAAATCGAACTGGTAAAAGTTCGATTCCTTATGGTGGAGCTGCGGGGATTTGAACCCCGGTCCACAAGCTTACTCCCCATTCGTCTACGAGCGTAGTTTGGTTAGATTCACTGCGACACTATAAACCAAACGAAAAGTGGACACAGAGTTAATGCCAGTTTAGTGTCGACCGCCGTCCTGGCTTTAAGCCAACGGCTGATCCAAGCCGAATGTATGACGCTTGATCCGCTTATTCGACATCTGCGGTCAAACGGTTCGGATAATTAGACCCGAACTGTTGCGAAAGCAGGTACCCAAAAAGCAGCCTTGAGGTTGCTTAAGGCATCGCTTACGCGCTGCGTAAAGTTTGCAGTTAAAGTTTTCAAACTGTAACGCCGCCTGAACGCGGCTCGCCTGAAATGGGATGTAAAAGAGCTCATGTCGAAGCTATATCAGCCCCATACAATATATAGTACAATAAACAATAATTGGAGTCAATAGGCTTATGTTTAGGTTGTCGACCCTAAAATGGTAGCCCAGGTTAAATCGTCTGCCCCACTTGGACTAAAGGGAGTACCGGTCGAGATAGAATGTGATTTAAATAATGGCTTGCCCAGCATTACCATCGTCGGCCTGGGGGCAAAAGCCATCGACGAGGCTCGTGAACGAGTTAAAAGCGCCTTGTTAAATTCCGGGCTTGAACTGCCCAGAAAACGAATAACAATAAATCTGTCGCCAGCCGACTTGCCAAAGGATGGCGCAAGTTATGATTTACCAATTGCTATATCAATCTTGCTGGCGTCACAACAAATTGAAAACGATCTCACGACGACAGCCTTCGTCGGCGAGCTAGCGCTTGACGGTCGGATCAAATCTGTTCCCGGCATAATCATCCATGCCGAGGCCGCCAAGCTCAGTGGCTGTAAATACTTATTTGTCCCAGCCGATAACGTTTATCAGGCCTCGTTAGTAAAAGGAATCGAACTTCTGCCAGTGCAGGAGCTAAAACAGATTTATCGTCACTTAACCGGTACGGTGGTTCTCCAACCTCATAGATCTGGCGCTTTAAAACTTGAGTCGCCGTCTGCGGCAGAAAGCGATTTTGCCGAGATTAGCGGACAGCAGGTGGCCAAACGAGCGCTAGAGATAGCAGCGGCGGGACATCACAACGTTTTGATGACCGGTCCGCCCGGAACTGGCAAGACTATGCTGGCCAAGGCCCTGCCGACCATCCTTCCGCCGCTAGAAGAGAAAGATATTATTGATTTGACTAATATTTATAGTCTAGCCAGAAACTTGAGTGAGGATATTATCATAAATCGCCCCTTTCGCTCGCCGCACCATACAGCCAGCCAAATATCAATTGTTGGCGGCGGCAAAGACGCTTTACCGGGTGAAATCAGTTTAGCCCACAAGGGTGTTTTGTTTATGGATGAATTACCGGAGTACCCCCGATCAGTAACAGAGGTGTTGCGGCAGCCACTGGAAGATAAGGTAGTCGACATAGCCAGAGCTAATCGCCGGGTCCGTTATCCGGCTGATTTTATGTTCGTGGCCACGCAAAACCCCTGTCCTTGTGGCTATTACGGCGATGAGACGCGAGCCTGTGTCTGTACGGCTTATCAGATAAATCAGTACCAAAAACGAATCTCCGGGCCCCTATTAGACAGAATTGACCTCATAATTCAAGTCGACCGGGTAGGCAGCGGCCGAGTACTCAGCAACGACAGCCGGGCTGAAACCAGCGCGGCCGTCCAACAGCGTGTCGTTAGGGCCAGGAGTCATCAATTAAAGCGAAACGGCGGTCTGGCTAACTCCCAGCTGCCGGCGAAGTTCCTCCGAAACAGCCTGAAGGCTAATAGTGAAACCCTATCGTTACTCGAATCGGCCGTGGATAAGCTCGACCTATCTCCTCGAGCAGCCATAAGAACACTCCGAGTAGCAAGAACTATAGCCGATCTAGATTCCTCGGCCGAAATAGCGCCGCGTCACGCTAGCGAGGCCCTTCAGTACCGCTTACGGGACATGGCTTTGGCTTAACAGATGTTGAACCCCGACAAACTAGCTGCTAGACTTTCTAACGGGTAGCAATAAGGAGTATTCAATTAGTACAAAGGACAATACGCGCGTAAACGACTCTATCCGAGCTTCAGAGCTTCGTGTTATCGATGAGAACGGTGAACAAGTTGGGGTCATATCCAGACAGGAAGCCCTAAGCCGCGCGCAGGCCGCTGGATTGGACTTGGTCGAAGTATCGCCTCAAGCCGAGCCACCTGTTGCCAGAATTGTCGACTGGGGCAAATACGTCTACCAAAAACAAAAACAACAGCAAAAAAGCCGGAAGAAACAAAAAAGCCAGGACCTAAAGCAAGTACGACTAGGTCTTAAGATTGGTATACATGATTTCAATATCAAACTGAAGAAAGTGAAAGAGTTTCTGGACGATGGCCACAAAGTTAGGATATCGGCCGTCTTCAAGGGCCGGGAAATGGCTCACCGAGAACTCGGCTACGATTTGCTTGACAGAGTGCTAAAAACCGTAGAAGATAGTGCGGTTGTCGAACAAGAGCCCCAGATGGCGGGGCGCTTTCTCAGCATGCAAATTAGAAGGAAATAGTTTATGCCCAAGCTCAAAGTACATAGTGGATTTAAGAAAAGAGTCAAGATAACCGGCTCCGGTAAGCTAATCCGGCGGCGCGCGTGGCGCAATCATAACCTCAGTAAAAAACGCGGTTCCCGGCGGCGGTTGTACGCCAAAGATTACAAGTTCGACCCCAGTGATATTCAAAACGTGAAACGTCAGTTAGGAATTTAAGACATGCGTACCACGTCGGCAGTTGCCCGAGCCAAACGGGTTAAGAAGATAAAAAAAGCCACTAAAGGCATGTCCAAGACCAGGCAAAAGAACCTCAGGATGGGCCGGCAGGCCATTGTCAGGTCTTTACAATATCAATACCGTGACCGTCGTAATAAAAAGCGCGATTTTCGTTCTCTCTGGATCAGCCGGATTAATGCCGCGGCGCGAGAAAATGGCGCGACGTACGGTAAATTGATGGCTGGTTTAAAAAAGCTTGATCTTAATTTAAACCGTAAAATATTGGCCGAGCTGGCGGTAAATGAACCGCGAGCTTTTGCTGATATAGTTAAAAAAGCAGTCAAAAGTTAAACAAAAATAATTAAGGTTGATTAAAAAACCCGACCATAAGTCGGGTTTTTTAATCACAAGATTGCCGATAAGCCGGGTTCTGTCGAGTACGATCATCTATCTAGATCCGTCATTGCTGGCGGATTCAAGCGGATATCGTAACCTCTGGCGGACAGCCAATTCACTTTTTAAGAAAAGTAAACTCGAGGTTACCACCTTGCAGCCGACAGGGTTTACCTCCCTGACACGTCGCCGTGCCAGACTGTGAGCTCTTACCTCACTCGTTTCACCATTGCTGCCAGCCGTTAAGCTGGCGAGCTGTGTCGTTTCTGTGGCACTTTCCCTAGGGTTGCCCCCGGTTGCTGTTAGCAACTGTCGTCGTCCTGTGCTGCCCGGACTTTCCTCCCAGCACCTTTTCCTTGCCATAGGAGGTTTGGAACTGGTTATTTATCACAAAGAAAAGGTGCTGGGCGATCGCATAGCAATCTTGCGAGCCAGTACTGTAGCTGATTTTTACATCTTTTTCAAGCAGCCTGCTCGTCCAATATTTTATTGACCTCCTTATCGGCCAGCTTGTTAAGCTCCCGCCTGACATGGACAAAACTAACTAATTGATACTGGGCTACCTGCTGTTTTATGGCCGCGTGTATAGGCCATAAGTCCCGGTTTTTAATTCGGTATTGACCATTCATTTGTTTGACGACTAGCTCACTGTCGATAAAAAACTCAATTTTCTTAGGCTTAAATTCCGCCGCTTTTTCAAGAGCCAACTTAACGGCTTGATATTCGGCCTGGTTATTAGTGGTGACGCCCAAGTACTCTCCACCTTGGTCGAGCAGGTCGCCTTGACTAGTCATAATGACATAACCAGATGCCGACGGACCGGGGTTTCCTCTCGATCCACCATCGGTGAAAATTTGCAAATGGTCATGTGTTGTTGTGTTTTGCTCTACAGTTGTCATATTTAGTACCCTGTTATTTATCTTGTTTTGGTCGGGGATACTGGATTCGAACCAGCGACCTCACGGCCCCCAGCCGTGCGCGCTACCACTGCGCCAATCCCCGACCAGCTTATTGTACTGATTTATACGCGCGAACCAAGGCCCCTAAAACACTAATTGGCAGTTTGAGTTTCGATCGCTTGGCCAAGCGATGACACTCTGCTGAGCGATCAATGCCCGGCTCCCCGTCATTTCACTTTTAATAAAACAGCCCCGCGACTAGGGACGCAGGTGAAACTTGATTCCTGAGAAAGCCAGGTGGGTACCCGCAGTTCGTTGCCACGGCGACAAACCATTTGGGCTCCCGATAATAATTTGTTAGGAAAAAGTCCCATTTACGCCACTATCGCAGGGCTTACTTATTATAGCAAATGTACGCCAGTGATAAGCTCGTATGATACTTCTACGGCCCTTACAAACGTCAGCGATAACAGAGGAAAGATCGCGAACATAAACACACCAATACCAGCTAGACCCAAGCTTTCTATTTGGGACATTATCCGCCTCAGGCCATCAGGGGCAAAGGCATACAGCAGACGCGAACCGTCGAGCGGCGGCCAAGGAATCATATTAAAGACAAAAAGAGCCAAGTTTAGCTGGACTAACAGACCAAGAATGTCTGATACCACCCCGCCGTCAAACCCAATAAAATACCTGCCCCACAAGCCCACCAAAACTGCGATCAGCAAATTAGACAGCGGCCCGGCAACGCCGACTAGCGCCGCACCGTACTCGCCACCCCTGACCCGGCTGGGATTAAACGGCACCGGTTTAGCTGCCGCAAACGGTGGGAAGTTTAAAGCCACCAGAACAAGAGGCAAGAGGATAGTCGAAAAAGGGTCAATATGGGCCAGGGGGTTAAGGGTTAAACGACCCAAGCGCATAGCGGTGTCATCGCCTAGCCAATGACTGGTGAAAGCATGAACGGCCTCGTGGATGGTAATCGACAATAAAATGCCGCCTATGATAATAATAAGTTCAATCATCGCCGCTCATTATAACAATTTGTCTAAATTGCCAGTCAGTTGACAGATACGGGTATAAACAGTAGTATCTAATCTGCTAAGTTTTAGGGAAAACATTAAATGGCACAGAAATGCGATATCACCGGCAAAGGCAAACAATTTGGGCACAATGTTCCGTTTTCCCAGAAAAAGACTAAAAAAGTCTGGAAGCCAAACTTACAGAAGAAAACTTTCATGATGGATGGCAAGAAAGTTACTATGAAATTATCCACCCAAGCTATCCGTACGCTTAAGAAAAAAGGTGTTCTTCAAAACGCCAAGTAATTAATTTAAATAGATTGTTTGGGCTTAAGCTTATATTAGCTGGTCCGGCTCAAAACAACTACTGTTAGCTGCTCGGGTAACGAGCCGGGCTTTATTTTGTAACGCTGTTCTTCCTGCAGTGGAACTCCGAGCTCATCGGTAAACTCCTTTAGTTCGGACTGGGGGACTTCGTACTTGATCGACTTGTCGGCAAAATGGGTAGGAATGACCACCCGAGGTTCAATGGCACGTACAACTTGGGCGGCACCTTCAGCGTCGAGCGTGTAGCCGTGCCCGCCAACCGGGACTATCAAAACGTCAAGTGTCCCCAGAGCCTCAAGTTGTTCGTCTGACAAACTGGGATGGATGTGACCGACTATGCCGACCCGGGCTGCTGGGGTGTCGATTCGATAAATAGTCGCGCCTTGCTGGCCGTCGTCTTCTACATGAGCCCGCGAGGCAATGCCTTTGATTGATATGGTTTTGGCTTCATATTCACCGGGCGTATTTATGACCAGCTGGCTCTCTTTTGGGCTGATGTCAAATGGTTGAGTCAACAAGATGATATCAGCTTTTGCGGCGTCGACTTTCAAGCCCGGCACCGCTGGGTCGACGATTATTTTAGCCGTTTTGGTATTGAGCGCTAGCGCATTGGCGCCTAAAAACGAAATTTCCACTTATCTACTCCTGTTTTATGCGTGATTTTGTATCGATCACGATAGTCTTTTTAGAACCCAATAAATTAATAATAAACCGGTCTTTAACACTCAGACGGTAGTCAAAATCCTCCGGATACATGACCGCAAAGTCCAGTTCGCGGCCTTCTTCTTCCTGAAGTTCTTGGATTAACTTAGCTAATTTGCTTCGATTAACATCACCTACTATCAATAGATCGGCGCCAGCCTGGTCGTCTCGCGTAAACGTACCGCTTAAAATCGCCAGCTCGACCGATCCTAGCTCAGACAGTTTTGCCGCGATACCGCTTTGTGGTAGCTTAAATTCGCTTTGGGCCATAGCTTTTTTGTTGGTGAAGATTGATTTGAGCGAAGCGTAATGAGGATATTTTTGATTAACCTCGTAATAAAGTTTGTTTTCACTCTCTTCAGACTTAATTATGCCAATGTTAAGCAGGTTAGCAAGTTCACGCCGAACCGAGTTTATTTGCTCGTCAATTTTCCGAGTAATTTCACGGACATAAAATGCCCGGTTGGGATTACTCATGAACAACTGGAGTAATTTTACTCTGGTTTTTGAACCAAAGAGCTGCTCAATCATGGAGCCAATTCACCTCTTATTATCACCATTGTAACAAGAAGTGGTAGGTTTTGTAATAATAATTGTTCAGGGCCGTTTGGCCGCGATATCAGCCGCTCTAAGCGCCAGCGAATCATCAATCTCGGATAAATCACTCGCGCCGTAACGCCGTTTGATCGCTCTTAATAACAACTCGTCGGCAAATCTGGGATTTTTTGGCAAGATTGGTCCGTGCAGATAGGTACCAAAAACATTGTGCATTACCGCACCTTCTTTTCCGGATGAACCATCGTTACCTTGGCCTTTTATGACCTTGCCGAGCGGTAATTGATCGTTTGCCAGTTTGGTCAATCCACTATGGTTTTCGAAGCCAACCAATCGGCCAAAGGGCGACTGAACCACAATGTTACCGATTAACCGCCGTTGGCCAGCCAAGGTTTCGGCGTCGAAAACCGATATGCCCTTAATTTCTTGTTGCTCGTCAGTTACAAAACGGTGCCCAAACAGCTGGTACAAGCCGCAGACTAAAAGCATAGTCACCCCATCACCCGCCATCGCCCTTAGCTCATCCCCTTTTTTAAGCAGGTCCGGCATGATCTTACCCTGGCCTGAGTCCTGTCCGCCACCACCCACAATAATATCGGTATCAGCCGGTAACTTATCACCGATATTAAGCGGCCTGAGGGCGGTTTTAAAACCCCGGTGCTGAAGCCGCCAAAGAAGGACTTTGATGTTGCCGGTGTCTCCATAGATGTTCATCTCACGAGGATAAAGCTGGGCTAAATTAATAATCTTTACTGCCATATTTTCTCTAATTCGGCCGTTTTGGATAGTAGCCTTCTAGCTTCAAGCATCGCGGTGTAAGTCGGCAGAATCAATAGTTCTTTTGTTAGCGGTGTGGCATCGATTGCCCGTTTTAGAGCTGAGCTTAGTGACATCTCGGGGTCCGATAACATACCCTCATATTGCAGCCGCAAAGCCATATCGTATGCCCTGGCACCGCTCACCGTAATCCGGCCCGCTATCTGAGACAGGGGTGACAAGTCCACATCCCACAACCAGGACACGTCGCGGCTGTCGGCGTAACGGTCATTTATGATAATTAAAACACCGCCGACTTTCGGCTGGCAGAAGGCTTTTAGGTTTTGGTTGAAGCCACTGGGGTTTTTTATTAGGGCTAGCCGGGCTTTGACACCATGAATGATTACTTCCTCGCCCCGACCAAAGGCTGGTCGTACCCGGCTCAAAGCTATCATATCCCCCGGGTCTATGGCGCCATAGAGATGATTTATCAATGCCAGGGCCGCGGTCGCGTTCTGGGCATTATGGATACCTGAAAATTGTAAGTTTGTCTTGTGCGACAACCCGTCAGCCAAAAATTCGGCTTGGCCGCTTACATCAAACTGCCTAAGCAGTACGTCTGGTGACGGCTGTCGATGACTTTTCATGGGACCAACCAACAAACCCTCGTCCGACGGTAAGAGTGTTTGTAACTGGGGTGAAACTCCAAAATACGTTGTTCTTTTATCATCATTTAGTTTAGTTCCGAGGTCGGCCACGGGCCGATCATTGGCGTTGAGTACCGCCGCGTGTGACTGCTCGAGCGCTTGGCCAATCAACTTAGCCGTTTTATCAATCTCTCCATACCGATCTAACTGGTCCCGCATAACATTCAAGACGACAATGACGACCGGTTTGACTTCTCGAGCGACCAATCGAGCATAGGCTTCGTCGACTTCAAAAACGGCGATATCAAACTCCAGCCGCCCGCTCCATGTAGCTTGTTCCATAACGCTGGCTAGAATTCCCCTGGTAAAGTTGCTACCAGAACGGTTGGAGAGAACCCTTAAGTTACGGTGCTCTAGCAAAGTACGGGCAATCTTCGCAGTTGTGGTCTTGCCGTTAGTGCCAGTTATTAAAACTACACCTTGCTCTAACTGGCCTATCAGCTTGCTTAACAGTCCAGGATACAGCCGCTCAGCAACCAGGCCGGGCAAGGCGGTGCCGTGACGGCCAATCAAGCGCAGGCCGATGATAACCGTTTTCGCAAATAGAACTGTAATACGCTGCCAAAATTTCATTCAGGCTTCAATTATACTTGGTTTGTAACTGTTTCTTAAGATATCGACTGACTTTATGGTGGCTGTCAAACCACTTGATTTCGGAATTGCGCTTAAACCAAGTTCGCTGTCGTTTAGCATAGTTTAAACTGTGTTGAAATATATTCCGTTTGACGTCAGACATGCTAATCTTTTTTTGGTAGTATGGCTCAAATTCGCGGTAACCGATGCCGCTTAAAGCCTCTTGCTGCCAACCATACTTTTTTACGAGGTCTTCTACTTCCCGTCGTAAACCGGCCCTGAACATCGTCTCTACTCGGGCCTTCAGGTTGGCTCTGAGCCGTGCTCGATTAAGTGAAAGGCCAATAATTACAACATTGTTTATTAACTGGGCTCTGTCGTTGTTTGTTGACTCACCAGATTCTAAAAGCCTGACTAAATGACGCCTATTACTGCTGTTATAATATGTTGTAAATCCCTCATCAACCGCCAATTGTCTAAGCTCCATAAGGTTCTTTTTCGATAATTCTTGCCTGATTTTGATGTTATATCGACTTCTAAAAGCATAGTCGAATATGACCGAGTCGACGTACAGACCGCTACCGCCTACCATAATGGGCAGGCGGCCGCTTTGCCTGATTTCATTAATGACATTGACAGCCCGATGCTTAAAATCAGCTACGGTAAAAATTTCGTTTGGCTGGACGATATCAAGCAGGTGGTGCCTTACCTTAGCCTGATCGGCCTTGCTGGGTTTAGCGGTGCCTATATCCATACCTTTATAAATGGTTCTGGAGTCAGCGCAAATTATTTCACCGTTATGTAGCGTTGCCAATTTTAAGGCCAGTAACGATTTACCGCTGCCGGTTTCGCCGACAATAACAACCAACGGCTTTGTCGATGCGGCTGTCAGTCGAGCATTAGAAATGGACGGTTTATCGGTCATAGTCTACTTTTGTTCTCTTGGCGGTGGCCACCAAATATACTTATTAATTTCGATTTGATAGTTGTTATCGACGATTACTCCTTCAGCCGTTAGATCCTGTTTGTGGCCTGGCTTACCGCCATAGTAACCAGAGGCTAGACCGCCGTTTTTATTTACAACACGTTGCCACGGCAGCTCTGGCGGTCCAAAATGCGCCAATCCGCCGACAATGCGGGCAGCCTGTGGACGGCCGCACAGGGCGGCAATCTGGCCGTAAGTCATTACTTTGCCCTCTGGGATGATTGAGACTAAGTCGTAAACGTCGTCTTTAAAATCGCTCACCCTCCAATGATACAATTATCCCCGCTATGAGAGGATCTGAATTATTTCCGGCCAGTGGTGTTTGGCAAGCAACTTCCGATAAAAGAGATGGGCACACGAGCTTCGGCCATATCAACGAGCAGCAGACTAACGACAACATTAATCGCTTCTTGGCGCGGCTAGACTGGCCGATAAAGGGCTATGCCTTTATGAGAATCGGCCATGAACCTGGAAACATCTACGACGCGGTTGAAATCGTCGACAGGCTCGACAAGACCCGCCCTAAGATTAACCGACAATCGGCGCCGATTGTTGACGCCGTTGTTACCAATTTGCCAAACGTGGCTTTAATCCTACCCACGGCAGATTGCTACGCTGTCACCATACATGATCCCATTAACCGAGTATTAGCGCTGGCGCATATGGGATGGCAATCGACAGACGCCAGACTGCTGATAAAGCTAGTTGATCAAATGCGCGCCCGGTTTGATAGCAATCCGACTAATCTACTGGCTCATTTCGGCCCGGGTATCCCGGCTAAATACTACGTTTTTAAAGCGGTTTCCCAGGTTAGAGACCCGGATTGGAAAGACTATTTATTAAAAGACAAGGCAGGCTACCATATCGACCTGAAAGGCTTTAATATTAATCAGCTAACCAATCTAGGCGTAAATCGGCAAAATATCGACCTCGACCCCAGAAATACCGTCGAGGCACCCGAGCTGGAATCAAACTTTATCCATAACCAAGCAAAGTTATCGACTGCCCGACGATTTTTGAACATCGTCATGATGAGCCGGTAGCAGAGTTGTATATCTGGCGTAGCAGTTCGTCAACACGAGACCAACTGTCCGCCCTCTCAACTGGCCCGATGTAGCTGAGGTTTGGTTGGGCTGTTAATAATATCGCGCCTAGTCCCAGTTCGTGAGCCTCGTGCGCGTGGCCGGGATGGTCTTCAACCAGCGCGATACAGCCCAGCGTTTTAGCGAATATCGCTTTGCTCATTTTCAGCCCCTCGTAGTCTTCTCGGTGATAAATCTCAAACTCTATATCTGGCATCCCGAGCCGAAGTTGATCTAGGGTATAGGGCTTAAACCGCCGTTTACGAGCAGTTATGATTACATATTGAAAAAATTGCTGTAGCGATTTAAGTACTTCGATTGCCTCCGGAAAAATATTAATGTTTGCCGTCGACATCTCGTAATCTTGAAACTCATCGACCCGCCTCTGTAGTTCTTGGTTGCTAAGTCCCATCAGCGAGCCGAGGTCATACTCAGTTACTTCGTGCACCTCGTGGCTAGTCTCATAAGTTTCATTGTGCCAATCAAACCACGGTCTCAAGAAAGGTTTTAAAGTGTCGTCAAAATCAAGGGCTAGTTTAAGTTTATTACCGTTCACAGCTTAAGAAGCAGCTCGTCCAGCCGCTCTAAGCCCACCGTTTGCTCTTTATTATTTAGTCTGATGCTGACTTTCTTAACCGACTGGTCTTTGGGCCCGAGAATAATAATGACCGGCACCTTGGACTCCTCGGCTTCGCGGATTTTCTTGCCCAAAGACTCGTTGCGATCGTCCACCTCGAAACGTAGCTCATTGTATTTAAGCGGTTTCATTAAAACTACGTCGTTTAGCCGGTTAGACACCTCTTTGACGTAAGCCTTGACGCTATCGTTAACCGTCAAAATTCTAATCTGCTCAGGTGCCAGCCAAAACGGGAATCGGCCGGCGGTGTGTTCGATATACACGCTTAAAAAACGTTCGATCGTGCCGAGCAAGGCGCAGTGGATCATGACCGGTATCTGTGCTTGGCCGTCGGCATCGGTGTAGTTTAAGTTGAATCGTTGGGGCTGGACGAAATCCAACTGAACGGTAGCCACCTGCCACTCCCGCCCCAGAGCGTCGATGGCGATAAAGTCGATTTTCGGCCCGTAAAAGGCGGCCTCACCGGCCTGTTCGTAATAATCGAGCTTGTTGTTGTCGGCCAATTTTTTGAGGATTGCCTGCGAGTGCTGCCACAGACCACTATCGCCCAGATAGGCATCGCTGTCGTCACGGTACGACAGACGGAATTTAAGAGCAATGGCAAGCTCCGAGTACATGGTCTTGGCGGCTTTAAGCAATCGTCCGACTTCTTGTTCAAGCTGGTCATCGGTGCAAAAGACATGGCTGTCGTCTTGGGTTAATGACCGCACCCGGCTGAGACCATGCAGTTCGCCGGATTTTTCATCCCGATAGTCCGTCGTGTTCTCCATGTACCTGATTGGCAAGTCTCTATAACTCCGCTGTTGTGAGGCAAAGATCTGAACG
>DASWIF010000014.1 GCA_036397795.1 Candidatus Saccharimonadales bacterium | reverse complement strand
CCAAAATCGGCTAAACCAGCCCGGCCCATGACCGATGTCAACGAAGCAATCCATGCTCACGACGCCGACACGCTGGAACTTAACGATCTCATCAGCCTGCCGGTTAGCGGTGCCCGCCGGGATACGACACTGGGGCGGGTGTTGTTTAACGAACTATTTCCGGAGGATTTTGAATTTCAGAACGAGCCGATGACCAAAAAATGGATCCAGGCGGTTATGACCAAGGTCTACAACCAGTACGGCCAGGAAATAACGGCGGAAATCGCCGACCAGCTGAAGGATTTGAGTTTTCAATACGCCACCGTATCGGGTATCAGCATGGGCATGGGCGACTTCTCGGAGATAAAAGGCATCGATGCCGTCCACGACAAGGCCGAAGCCAGCGCGGCCGAGATCAGCGAGCAGTACGAACAGGGTTTAATCACCGACGAAGAACGTTACCGGCTGACTGTCCGTAATTGGATGGAAGCAGACGAAGCTGTCCAAAAACTGTTGGCCGCGCAGTTTGCTCAGTCTGATAATGCCATGGCGACGATGGTCGTGTCTGGCGCCCGCGGCAGTGTTGGTCAGGTCAAACAAGTGACTGGTTCGATCGGCGTACTGGCCGATGCCACCGGCCGGGCGATCGAGCTGCCGGTCAGAAGTAATTACCGGATTGGTTTAACGCCTCTGGAATATTTCACCGCGGCTCGCGGCGCGCGCAAAGGCCTAATCGATACCGCGCTCAGGACCGCCGACTCGGGCTACTTAACCCGTCGACTAGTCGACGTTAGTCAAGACCTATTCTCGACCGCTAAATCGGTCAGTGACGCCGGCTTTACTTATTATCGGGCGGATGCCGAAGATGTTGGTATCAACTTCGGCGAAAGAATGCAGGGCCGGGTGCTAGCCGCCACGCTTAAAGACGGGCAGAAAATTCTCGGCAAGACGAACCAGTTGATTAATGAAGATATGGCGGCGGCCATTAACCAGTCTGGTGTCGATGAGGTAACGATTAAAAGCGTTTTAAGCTGCAGCGACGAACGCGGTATCAGCCCCGAATCCTACGGTGTTGATCTGGCCACCGGCGAGCTGGTAAAGCCCTACCAACCGGTCGGCGTTATCGCCGCCCAGTCGATCGGTGAGCCCGGTACGCAGATGACACTTAGAACCTTCCACGCCGGCGGCGTGGCCGGTGACGATATCACCACTGGTCTGCCTCGGATTGAAGAGTTGTTTGAGGCCCGGACACCCAAGGGACAGGCTTACTTAAGCAGCATCGGCGGGGCGGTTTCGGTATGGGAAGATACTAACAACTACGTTGTCCAGGTGGTGGCCGATAAAGCTAAAACTACCGTCCAGCCGCTGGGCAAGAAAACCGCCAACGTTAAGTCCGGCGCAGAAGTCAATAAAGGCGATGTTATTGCTACCTCAGGGGCCGATGACAAAAAGCCGATATTGGCTAAGTCGACGGGAGTTGTCGAAGTCTTTGCCGGTGAGATCATGATCGCCAACACCGAGGGTGCCGTCATGCGCTACGAAATCCCGAACTTCAAACAGCTGGTCGTTAGCGACGGCGACCAAATTGGCAAGGGCGATCGACTAACGACCGGATCGATTAACTTGCACGATCTGATCGAGCTGAAGGGCCTGGGCGAGACCCAGCGTTACATAATCAACGAGGTTTTAAGAATCTTCGTCGCCCAGGGTCAGACGATTGCCGACAAGCACCTGGAAGTTGTAGTCAGGCAAATGTTTTCTCGCGTACAAATCGACGATTCGGGCGACAGCTCGCTGGTAACCGGCGACATCGTTAGCAAAGCCGCGGTAATCGAAGAAAACGCGCGGCTCAAATTAGCTAAAAAAGAGCTGATTAAATACAAGCAGCTGTTGCTGGGAATTACCAAGGTTTCAACCTGGTCGGACTCATTCCTAGCAGCGGCCAGCTTTCAGGACACTACCCGCGTACTGATTAACGCCGCCATTAGCGGCAAGGTCGATCGGTTGCACGGCTTGAAAGAAAATGTCATCATTGGCCGCCGTATCCCGGTTGGTACCGGCGCCAAAGATAGGTTGACCCCTAAGGAGTAATCTGTTTTACTTGAGCCCTATTTATGCCGACGATTAACCAATTAATCAGAAAAGGACGCCGTTCGAGCGGGAGTAAGACTAAATCTCCGGCTTTGCACCGCGTTAATAATACCCTCAAGACTCGAGTCTACGATAAGCCGGGGCCGTTAAAGCGTGGGGTTTGCGTCAAGGTCACGACCAAAACGCCGAAAAAACCCAACTCTGCCTTAAGAAAGGTAGCTCGAGTACGTCTAACCAACGGCCAGGAAGTCTGGGCTTACATCGGCGGCGAGGGCCATAATTTGCAGGAGCACGCCGTCGTACTGGTGCGTGGTGGGCGCGTGCCGGATTTGCCGGGCGTGCGGTATCATATTGTGCGCGGCGCGCTGGATCTTCAAGGAGTGCAAAACCGCAAACAAGGCCGGTCTAAGTACGGGGTCAAGAAAAGCTAATGATGATTAAATTCCAAATTCCAAATTCCAAGCGCCAAATAAGTTCCAAATTCCAAGCACCAAACAGTTGGAGATTTTTTAGGGTTCGTGATGTGGAATTTGGAATTTTGAGCACCGGAGGTGCGAACGATGCCTAGAAAAAAAACCAAATCCCTCCAACGCAAGATTGAGCCAGACCGCAAATACGATTCTGTGTTGGTTCAACGTTTGATCAACAAAGTGATGCTGGATGGCAAAAAACAACTGTCCGAGCGGTTGGTGTATGACGCCATGGAGCTGGCCGCAAAAAAACTCAAGAGCGAAGACCCGCTGGCCACCTTGGAAAACGCGCTGAAGAAGGTATATCCCCATATGGAAGTAAGAGCCCGTCGGGTCGGTGGTGCTAATTATCAGATACCCTATGAGGTTAGAGGTACGCGCCAGACTCACCTGGGCCTTACCTGGTTCGTGGCGGCAGCTCGGGATCGACGCAAAAGCCTAGGCAAGGAGTTCGCCGAAGCCTTGGCGGCCGAGATAGTCGACGCTACAAATGAGACCGGCGCCGCCGTTAAAAAACGCGACGATATCCACCGTATGGCCGATGCTAATCGGGCATTTGCACACTTCGCGAGGTTTTAATCACGATGGAAGGCCCCTTTTTGTCAACTGACGAAGCCGCTATGCCTCCTCCGGAGGCGGTATTGAGGCCATTTAGCTATGGCTATGTAGAACTGGTTATAGATCGGGATACCGGCGAGATGGATGTCATTACTGTTGGCGACCCGGCGATCAGCATGGTAGCTGAAAATGATCTATTAGCCGCTGAAGTCGAATATGGCCGATAAAAAACTGCCGCTCGACCAGACTCGAAACATCGGTATTATTGCCCATATTGACGCCGGTAAAACGACGGTGACGGAGCGAGTGCTGTATTACACTGGAATAACCCACAAAATCGGCGAGGTCCACGAGGGCGAGGCCACCATGGACTGGATGGAACAAGAGCGCGAGCGCGGCATCACCATCACATCGGCCGCCACCACCTGTTTTTGGCGTGACCACCGCATTAATATCATCGACACGCCCGGTCACGTCGACTTCACAGTGGAAGTGGAGCGAAGTTTGCGGGTACTGGACGGCGGCGTGACGGTGTTCGACGGCGTAGCAGGCGTCGAGTCCCAAACCGAAACGGTTTGGCGACAGGCCGATAAATACCAAGTTCCGCGGATTTGCTTTATCAACAAGCTGGACCGCACCGGCGCGGATTTTTATAAAGACGTCGAGATGATTTCTAAGCGGTTGACGGCGAGTGGCGTAGTTATGCAGCTGCCGATTGGCGCCGAGAGCAAATTCTCTGGAGTGATAGATCTTTTAACCAATAAAGCCTTCATTTATATCGCTGAAGACGGCATGACATTTGAAGAACAAGAAGTACCCGGGGATCTACAACCCCAAGCCGATGAGTGGCGGGCCAAACTGGTCGAAAAAGTGGCCGAGACCAATGACCAGTTGACCGAAAAATGGCTGGAGGGCGGCGATATTTCAATTGACGAGCTAAATCGAGCGATCCGACAAGCCGTTATAGACGTTAAGCTACATCCGATCTTTTGCGGCTCAGCACTCAAAAACAAGGGCGTGCAGATGCTGCTCGATGCCATCAACGCCTATTTGCCGAGTCCTGTGGATTTGCCGCCGACCAAGGGCATTCACCCCAAAAGTGGCGAAGAGCAAGAGCGCAAACCTCAAGACAGCGAGCCATTTGCCGCGCTAGCATTTAAAATCGCCACTGATCCGTTTGTTGGCAAACTGGCTTTTTTCCGGGTCTATTCCGGCCACTTAAGCGCCGGCAGTTATGTGTTAAATAGTTCGACCGGCGAGAAAGAACGGGTCGGCCGGATTGTTCGGCTGCACGCCAATCACCGCGAGGATGTGACCGATGTTTACGCCGGCGATATCGCGGCCATCGTGGGCTTAAAGGGTACGACTACCGGCAACACGTTGTGTGATCCGGACAAACCCATACTACTAGAAAGCATCACCTTCCCGGAACCGCCGGTTTCCATCGCGATTGAACCGAAGACTAAAGCCGACCAGGAAAAAATGAGCCAGGCACTGCAACGGTTGGCCGAGGAAGATCCGACTTTCAGGATCAAAGTCGATGATGAAACTGGTCAAACTATCATTTCCGGCATGGGCGAGCTCCACCTAGAGATCATAGTTGATCGGATGAAGCGCGAATTTAAAGTCGAAGCCAACGTTGGCCAGCCGCAAGTAGCTTACCGTGAAACCATCAAGACTCCGGCCGAAGCCGAGGGCAAATTTATCAAGCAAACCGGCGGTCGGGGCCAGTACGGCCACGTTTGGCTTAAGTTGGAGCCACAAGCGGCCGGCACTGGTTATGAATTTGTCGATGCCATCAGGGGTGGTGTTGTGCCGAAGGAATACATACCGGCGGTCAATAATGGTATTCAAGAGGCCATGAGCAACGGCGTTCTAGCCGGCTATCCGGTAGTCGACATCAAAGCAACCCTCTACGATGGCAGTTACCATGATGTAGACTCGAGCGAGATAGCCTTTAAGATTGCCGGCAGCATGGCCTTCCAGGCCGGTTTTAAGCAGGCAAAACCAATTTTGCTCGAACCGATTATGAAGGTCGAAGTTGTTACCCCAGAGGAATTTATGGGCGATGTAATCGGTGATCTGAACTCTAAGCGCGGGAAGGTCGATACCATGGAGGATCGGATGGGGGTCAAAGTGGTCACGGCGCATGTTCCGCTGGCTGAGATGTTTGGTTATACCACTAGCCTTAGATCTATGACCCAAGGCCGGGCCAGTTCAACCATGGAACTGGAAAAATACGAAGAGGTTCCAACCAACGTCGCTCAGGAGGTGATATCAAAAAATGCCGGTTAACAATCCGCAGACAGAGCCCGCGATCAAGGGCAAATTTAGGGAAATGCTTTACGAGCACTATGTGGCTAACAGCCTGAAAGTCTTTAGAACGCAGTCTGAAGCTTGGTGCAGCAGGAATGATATAACCCTTTACAAACAGATAAAGGTTTGAGTATAATTAATCGGTATCTCGCATGAGGTGGGTTACTTCGTGCACGAATTATCAAGGTTATCTAACCAATAACTAAATTAATAGGAGTCCCGCTAGATGGCAGATTTCAATCGAGACAAACCACATGTAAACGTGGGGACCATGGGTCACGTTGACCATGGCAAGACCACATTAACCGCGGCTATAACCGCTACCTTGGCAAAAAAGTTGCCAAGTGATATCAACAAAGCTGTAGCTTACGATCAAATCGACAACGCGCCGGAAGAAAAAGCCCGCGGTATCACCATCGCGACTTCGCATCAAGAATATGAGTCAGAAAAGCGCCATTACGCCCATGTCGATATGCCTGGTCATGCCGACTATGTCAAGAACATGATTACCGGCGCGGCTCAGATTGATGGCGCTATCTTAGTAGTTTCGGCCGCGGACGGCCCGATGCCGCAAACCCGCGAACACGTGCTCTTAGCCCGCCAAGTCGGCGTGCCTTCGATTATCGTGTTTCTCAACAAAATGGACATGGCCGATCCGGAGTTAGTCGAGTTGGTAGAAGTTGACGTACGGGATCTACTGAAGAAATATGAATTTGATGAAAAGGCCCCAATTGTGAAGGGTTCCGCTCTTAAGGCGCTGGAAGGCGACGACAAAGAGATGGATAACATAATGGAGCTCGTCAAAGCCATGGATGACTTTATCCCTGAGCCCAAGCGGGATTTGGATAAAGATTTCATGATGGCGATTGAAGACGTGTTTTCGATCAAGGGCCGTGGTACGGTGGCTACCGGTCGGATTGAAACCGGCATAATCAAAGTCAACGAAGAAGTTGAGATCGTCGGTATCCGCGATACTAAGAAATCGGTCGTAACGGGCGTCGAGATGTTTAAAAAGAACCTGGATCAAGGTCAAGCCGGCGATAATGTCGGGATCTTGCTGCGCGGTATCGAGCGCGAAGACATCGAACGCGGCCAAGTGCTGGCCAAGCCTGGTTCGATTACCCCTCACACTGAATTCGACTCCGAAGTCTACGTCTTAACCAAAGAGGAAGGTGGCCGTCATACCCCGTTCTTTAAGGGTTACAAACCACAGTTTTACTTCCGCACGACCGATGTTACTGGTGAAGTTGAGCTGCCGGCTGACAAAGAGATGGTTATGCCAGGCGACACCGTGACTTTCAAAGTTAAATTAATCCAACCAATTGCCATGGATGAAGGCGTCCGCTTTGCGATCCGCGAGGGCGGTAAAACCGTCGGCGCCGGCGTGGTAACTAAGATTAACAAGTAAGATCCGCCCGATGGCTGAAAAAACCGCAATCGAAACCCCCGGCAAACAACGGATTCGAATCCGTCTGAAAGCCTATGACCATAAAGTGATTGACCAGTCGGCTAAGCAGATCATCGAGACGGCGCTTCGAACCGGCGCTAACATTGCTGGGCCGATACCACTGCCGACACGTCGCTCGACCTACACAGTTGTTAAGAGCCCCCATGTCTATAAAAAAGGCGGCGAGGCATTTGAAATGCGAGTGCACAAGCGGCTAATTGATATTACCGAACCCACACCCAAAACGATCGATAGCCTTATGAGCCTGTCGCTACCAGCAGGCTGCGACGCCGAGATAAAGATGTAACCGCGCTAGCGCTTATGAAAAGAACAAGCACCGCCCCCCGCTGTCCAGCGGAGGGGGCCCTCGGGTTTGTTCTTTTCATTTTTGGCTGTATCCAAAAAGCCGAAATGAATCCGGCTTTTTGGATGATTATCAATCAAGATGAGGTGAGCGTCAAATTCTGAATTGCCGGTTGATGTTTGCTACACTTACGCTATGCCAAAACGGACACAAAAAGTTGAAAAAGACGGAATCTATGTTTTAAAGTTGGTGTTATTTTTCTTGATGGGGGCCTTTTGGCTGCGGATCGCCAAAGAGGACGGCAGCTATCTGAGTTTACCCATCGGTTTGGTATTTGGTGTAGTTTTTGCTAGCCACGACCATTTTCAAGTTGATCGCAAAATCGAGTACGCCGTGTTACTTATTGCCACAGCCCTGAGTGCGTATATCCCGATTGTGGGTTTTTGGGTTTAGCAAACATGGGACGCTTGAAGGCGCTTGTTATTAATTGGCTTCGTCCGCTTAAACGCGGCTGGGGTTATCTGTTGAGTGGGGCGGTGTTGACTGCAACGGGTCTGAATCTCGTCACTGCCCAAACGGCGGCGATTGAAGTCGACGATTGTTGGCGGATAGTCGACGGTTGCCAAATAGCGAGCGTCGATGTCGATAACTTGAAGGCGCAGACGTTTGCTTCGGCAAAAACGCTGGCCCTGACCGATTACTCACATCATCTGAGCTATAAGGTCGTGTTTCAAGGACTGGCAGCCGGCACAGATATTAACGAATTTACCCAGCAGGTCGCTCAGACTCTGGCTGATGATCGTGGCTGGCTGCAGGCTGGCTACTTCTTTGGCCGAGTGCAGCAGGCATCACAAGCGGATTTTATTCTGACGCTGATTGCGGCCGAGTTGCTCGATGGGATACCCGGCTGTGACCACAACTGGAGTTGCCGTTCTGGCAACGGTGTATACATCAACGAAGATCGATGGAACGGTGCTACTACAGCTTGGAACAAGGCTGGCGGTAACTTGAGAGACTACCGTCATATGGTAGTCAATCATGAGATTGGCCACTATTTAGGTCACGGGCACTACCACTGCTCAGATAGCCCATCCAACCTGGCGCCGGTAATGCAGCAACAGTCAATCGATCTGGAAGGCTGCCACTTTAACCCCTGGCCCCTAGCGTTTGAACTGGCGGCCGTCTGAGCTAAGCCCGTACAGGGTTGACACCAGGGGTTTATCCCTGTAGAATTACGCGGTAATAAATCGGCGATGAAATTTTTGGTTCGTCGGCTGGTCCGAATTTCAGGATACCGCCGGGCAACCAAAATTTTTTGCGCCAAAAACAAGGACTAAGGGTGATGAAGGCCATTATCGGTCGCAAGATCGGTACTACCAGTCTGATGCAGGCGGACGGAGCCATTCAAGCGGTGACTCTGGTTCAGGCCGCCCCAAATGTTGTGACGCAGGTAAAGTCGGTTGAGAACGACGGCTATCTGGCCGTCCAGCTGGGCTTGGGCGAAAACCCCCGCCCGGCCAAACCCCAAGCTGGACATGCCAAAGCAAACACGGCGCCCCGCCGCCTGGCGGAGTTCCGGACGGATGAAACTGTGAGCGTTGGCGATACCGTCAGCGTGACTAATTTTGAGCTCGGAGACAAAGTCAAGGTTACTGGGCTTAGTAAAGGCAAAGGCTTTGCCGGCACTATTAAGCGGCACAATTTTCATCGCGGCCCCAAGACCCACGGGTCGCGGAACTACCGCAAACCGGGTTCGATCGGTTCGATGTATCCGCAGAAAGTTTTTAAAGGCAAAAAGATGGCGGGCCGGATGGGAGGCGGGCAAGTTACCGTACGAAACTTAAAAGTTGCTTTAGTTGACGCTGAACATGATCTAATTGGATTGACCGGCGCCATACCCGGGCCGGCTAAGTCCATCGTCAGGATCCAGGAGATTTAAAATGGCGGTCAAAACATTCAGTAAGTCCGGTCAATCAGGCGTCGCCGCCAAACTCGATAAGGCCGTCTTCTCGGTTGACGTCAACGACCACAGCCTACTCAAGCAGGCTTATCTGGCCGAGTCAGCTAATCGCCGTCAGCAACTGGCCTTTACTAAGACCCGAGGAGAGATCAGGGGCGGGGGACGGAAACCCTGGCGCCAAAAAGGTACCGGCCGGGCGCGGTTCGGTTCAATCCGGAATCCGATCTGGCGAGGTGGCGGAATTGTATTTGGCCCGCGTCATAATAATTTTTCCAAACGGCTTAGCCGGTCAGCACGTAACCGGGCTCTGGTCCAAGCACTAACTCT